>JAPLMO010000181.1 GCA_026386995.1 Planctomycetota bacterium
AGAAGGCCATCGCCTGCGGCGCGGCATGCGTGGGCATCAACAACCGCGACCTCTCGACCTTCAAGGTTGACCTGGCGACCAGCGAGCGCCTCGCCACGGCGGTTTTGGCTGCCGGCCGGGTGCTTGTTGCCGAAAGCGGCATCAAGACCGGCGCCGACGTCAAGCGCCTCCTGGCGGCCGGCGCCGATGCCATCCTCGTGGGCGAGGGCCTCCTGAAATCCCGCGATATCTCCGTTACGCTGGCCGAGTTCAAGAGTGCGTAGCGCAGGCGCCCCCGGCGACGTCGCAGAAAAGAGCGGACGATGAATTCCGGCAACCTCTCCAGGCGAGTGTTTTTAAGGCGCCTTGGCGGCCTTGCGGTGGCCTGCGGCGTGTCGGGCTTGGGCCTCTCGTGCGCCAAGACCGAGGCCGCGCACGGCGCGGCGCCAGCCGCCCCGGCCGCACCGCCAAACTTCGTCATCGTCATGACCGACGACCAGGGCTACGCCGACGTCGGTTGCTACGGGGCGAAAGATTTCCAGACGCCCAACCTCGACCGCATGGCGACCGAAGGCGTGCGCCTGACCGACTTCTACGTGGGGGCGCCCATCTGTACGCCGTCGCGGGCGGCACTCCTGACCGGCTGCTATCCGCAGCGTGTCGGTCTGCCGAACGTGCTGGGGCCCAACAGCAAGGTCGGCCTCAGCGACCGGGAGATGACAATCGCCCAGGTCCTCAAGGCCCGCGGTTATGCGACTGCATGCTACGGCAAGTGGCACCTGGGGGACGCCCCGAAGTTCCTTCCCACGCGGCACGGCTTCGACGAGTACTTCGGGCTGCCGTACTCCAACGACATGTGGCCGAACCATCCGACCGGCAAGTTCCCCGACCTGCCGCTCATCGAGGGCGAGAAGGTCGTCAACCCCAAGGTGACCTCGGCGGACCAGCGCCAACTGACGACGTGGTACGCCGAGCGGGCTGTTGGCTTCATCGAGAAGAACAAGGACCGGCCGTTCTTCCTCTACGTGCCCCACACGATGCCACACGTGCCGCTGCACGTCAGCGACAAGTACAAGGGCAAGTCGGCGCGCGGGCTTTACGGCGACGTGATTATGGAGATCGACTGGTCGGTCGGGCAGATCCTTGCGGCCGTCAAGCGCCTGGGCCTAGACGGGCGCACAATGGTGATCTTTACCTCCGACAACGGCCCGTGGCTGGCGTACGGCGACCACGCCGGCTCGGCCGGGCCCCTGCGCGAGGGCAAGCACACCACCTTCGAGGGCGGCCAGCGCGTGCCGTGCATTATGCGCTGGCCGGGGCGACTGCCCGCCGGGCGGGTAGTTACCGAACTCGTCACCTCGATGGACGTTCTTCCGACCATCGCCAGCCTCGCGGGCGCTCCGCTGCCGCCGCACCCGATCGATGGTAAAGACGCGTGGCCGGTGCTCTCGTGCCAGGAAGGCGCCAAGTCGCCGATCGAGTTCCTCTACTACTACGTCGGCTGGCACCTCCAGGGGGTCCGCAGCGGCCGGTGGAAACTCCACGTGCCCCACGCCTATCATCACGTCGATGTGCCAGGCACGGGCGGCAGGCCCGGCAAGACCGGCACGCAAAGGCAGGAACTGGCCCTGTACGACCTGGCCGGCGACATCGGCGAGACGACGAACGTTGCCGACCGGCATCCGGAAGTGGTCCAGCATCTGAGTGCGATGATCGAAAAGTGCCGCGAAGACCTCGGCGACGCCAAGTCGCCCGGCAAGGGCCGCCGCGAGCCGGGCAGAAAGGATATTTCATGAAACGGACCGCCGCAGGGACGATACACCGCCGTGGTTTCCTTTGCCTCCTGGCCTCAGCCGCGGTTGCCTGTCTCGGCCTCGGCATCATGCTCCGGGCCGAAGAGACGCCGCCGGCCGCAAAGCCGGTCCTCACGTTCGGCGTCGTCACGGACGTTCAGTATGCCGACGTTCCCACGCAGGCCAAGCGGCAGTATCGCGAGTCGCTCCTGAAGGCGGAGCACTGCGTGGCCGACTTTAACAAGATGCGGCCCGAGTTCGTGATTCACCTGGGCGACCTCATCAACGAGAACTACACCAGTTACGACGCCGTGCTGCCCATCTTCGACAAACTCTCGATGCCGCGCTACTTCTGCCTCGGCAACCATGACCTGTCGCTCGATCCTGAGAGCCGGGCGAAGGTTCTCCCCCGCCTGGGCCTCGATAAACTCGGCTCGGGCAAGGGCTACTACGATTTCGCCCGCGCGGGGTGGCGGATGGTGGTCCTGAACGGCAACGACATCAGCATCGTCGCCAGCGCCGCGGGGAGCGAAGAGCGGAAGGCCGCCGAGCGTCTCGTCGCGGACCTCAAAAAGAAAGGCGCCAAGAACACCAGTATGTATAACGGTGCCCTGGGGCCACAGCAACTTGCGTGGCTCAAAGAGACCCTCGCCAAGGCCGATGCTGCGGGCGAGCGGGCCATCGTCTTCTGCCATTTCCCGGTCTACCCGACCGGCGGGTCGAACCTGTGGAACGATACCGAGGTTCTCGACGTGCTAGGCGCCCATAAGTGCGTTGCCGCATACTTCTGCGGCCACGTGCATGGCGGCGGCTATGCCCGGAAGGGCGGCATCCACTTCGTCAACTTCAAGGGCGTGGTCGAGGCCGACCCGACGGCCTACGCCTTGGTCGAGGTCTTCGCCGACTCGCTAAAGGTGACCGGCTTCGGCGCCGAGCCGAGCCGTGTGCTGAAAGTCGAGGCCGCCGCGCCCGCGCCTGCGGCGAAATGATGGGCCGCGCTCCGTATCGAACGTGTTTATCAGATTGTAGCGCGGGGGTTTATCCCCCGCGGGGTCCTGCGCGGGGCACAAGGCCCCGCGCTATGGCACGTAAGTTTGGTTACTGCAAAAGGAGAGCCGCGATGAAGCGTCGGGAGTTGCTCGGGGCGGGTGTTCTGGCGGGCGCGGGGCTGGTGGTGCTCAGGTCGGGCATGCTCAAGGCGGGCGAGGCGCCGAGCGAGAAACTCAACATCGCCTGCGTCGGCGTCGGCGGCCGCGGCGCGGGCGACCTGCACGAAGTGGCGAGCGAAAACATCGTCGCACTCTGCGACGTTAACGCCAACAACCTCAAGAAGGCCGCCGCTGCCCATCCCAAGGCCAAGACCTACGTCGACTGGCGCAAGTGCCTCGACCAGAAAGACATCGACGCCGTCGTCTGCGCCACGACCGACCACACCCACGCCTTCGTCAACGTCTGGGCATTGAACCGCGGCAAGCACGTCTACTGCGAAAAGCCGCTGGCCAACTCCGTCCACGAGGCCCGCATGGTGCGCGAGGCGTACCTGAAGCAGAAGGACAAGATCGCCACCCAGATGGGCACGCAGATACACGCCGATGAGAACCCCCGCCGCTTTGTCGAACTCATCAAGGGCGGCGCCATCGGCACGCCCAAGGAAGTCCGCGTCTGGTGCAGCCGCACGCCCAGGGGCGGCAACTACCTGCCCGCGGAGCCCGTGCCCGATTACCTGAACTGGGACCTCTGGATCGGCCCGTCGACGATGCATCCGTACAACGCCGAGTACCTCAAGGGCGGTTGCCTGGGGTGGAACCCCTACTGGGGCTTCGGTTCCGGCCAGATCGGCGACATGGGCAGCCACATGATGGACCTGGCGTACTGGGCCCTCGACCTCAGGTTCCCGACCTCGTGCGAGGCGCAGGGGACACTTCTCTCGACCGACACGTGCCCGCAGTGGCTGACGGCCAAGTGGGAGCACCCTGCCAACGATTGGCGCCCCGCCGTGGAGGTCTACTGGTATGACGGCGGCAAGAAGCCGGGGCTGCCGTCGAAGGTCTTCGACCGCGACGACCTGTTCAAGGGCCTGCTCTTTGCCGGCGACAAGGGTTACCTGCTGGCCGATTACGATTACCGCATCATCATGCCGACCAAGGGCGACTTCACGCATTACAAGTCGCCGACGGCCAAGGACCTCATTCCGCCGTCCAAGGGCCATCACAAGGAATGGATCGAGGCCGCCAAGACCGACAAGAAAACCCTCTGCAACTTCGATTACTCCGGGGCGCTGATAGAGCACAACCTCCTGGCGCTGGTCTCGTATCGTCTCGGCAAGGCCCATACGCGGGAGGTTGCCGCCGACGCCGCCAAGGCTGCCGGCAAGGCCAAGGAAAAGGCAGGGGAGCGGGTGAAGGAAGAGTACACCGCAGGCAAGAAACTCCAGTGGGACGCCGCCGCCCTCAAGGCCGCCGGCTGCCCCGAGGCCGACCAGTACATCCAGAAGAAGTACCGCGAGGGGTGGGCCTTGAACGGCTGACCGAGCCCCGGCCGTTTTGATACTACTACGCAACTTTGCGCGGCGGGTCCGGAGACCCACCGCGCGAATACACAATCTTGGCCCGCTCTACTTGTCCTCGGCTTCGCCGGGTTGCCTGGGGACGAGCCATTCGGGGAGCAAGGTCTTGACGACGTCGCTCCAATCGAGTTTCACGATGCGGAACAGGTCGCTGTAATCGTCTGTCCAGACGATGCGGGCGGAGGTGTTTTCGCTCGCCGGCTGCGCGGCCTGCTGGACCGCCTCGTACTCCAGGAATTCCCGGTTCGCCGTCACCAGGACCCATGTGGCCCCCAGGAGCCCCGTCTCGTCGTCGTCCTCCGTCACCACGACCGCCGCGCCGAGGCCGAACCGGTCCGCCATGCCCAGCACCACGGGTTCCAGGTCCAGGAACCGGTTCGAGATGTGGACCGCCAGCACGCCCTCGGGCTTCATGTGCTTCAGGTAGATCGCGAACGCCTCTTCCGTCAGAAGGTGCACCGGAATGGCGTCGCTGGAGAAGGCATCCAGGGCGATGACGTCGTAGCGTTGCGGCTCTTCGCGCTCCATCGACAGCCGCGCATCGCCCATGACCACCTCGCACTTAGCGCGGCTGTCGGCCAGGTACGTGAATCGCGAGGTCGCCAGTTCCCGGACGGCCGGGTTGATCTCGTAGAAGCGGTAGGTGTCGCCCGGCCGGCCGTGGGCCGCAATGGTGCCCGTGCCGAGGCCGACAACGCCCACCCTGGCCGCCGTGGCCTCGCAGCCGTAGCGGACGGCCAGTGCCACGCCGCTCTGGCCGCCGTAGTACGTGACGGCCTCGTAGCGCAAGGGAGCATTGGCGTACTGGGTGCCGTGCAGGATGCGGCCGTGGCAAAGGCTGTAGTACATCATGTCGGGGTCTTGCGAGTTGTACTCGGTGACGATCAGGACGCCGTAGAAGTTCCGCGAGGTCGAGAGCGCCCACTGGAATTCGCCCCTGGCCTGCATGGCCAGGCCGCCCACGGCGACGATCGGCAACACGACGCTTGCCGTGCCCACAAGCGGGAAGGCCCATCGCCTTTTCCAGTGCGGCGTGCGGAATTGCTCCCGCCAGAAGATGAGGGAGGCGAGAACAAAGCACGCGCCCAGGGCCACGTGCAATTCGAAGTACCCCGAGAAGACCAGCGGTGCGACCAGCGTCACCAGGACGCCGCCTGCTGCGCCGCCAGCCGACATCGTCAGGTAGTACCCCGTCAGCCGCCGCGGGTCGGGTTTCAGCCGCGCAAGTTCTCCGTGGCAGACCA
>JAPLMO010000454.1 GCA_026386995.1 Planctomycetota bacterium
GACCTGGAATACATCGAGGACTATCGCGGCCGCCTGATCGACACCCGCGGCCCCGGCGGCAAGGGCCTCAAGGCCCGCTACGTCCGCCTCCACAGCCGCGGCAACTCCTCCGACGAACTGAACCACTACGTCGAGGTGGAGGTCTACGGCAAGCCGGCCGCTGCGGCGCCGGTGCCAGCCGCGACGAAGGCCAAATAGCTATATAACGCAACACGATACTTTGCGCGGCGGGTCGGGAGACCCGCCGCGCAAAATATTGTGTTGCGCCAAATCGCTACTTGGCCTTGGTCGCGGCCGGGACCGCTGCCGGGCCGGCCGGCTTGCCGTAGACCTCCACCTCGGTGTAGTGGTTCAACTCGTCGGACGAGTTACCCCTGCTGTAGAGTCGCACGTAGCGGCCGGTGACGCCCTTGGCGTCGATCAGGCGGCCGCGATAGTCCTCAATGTATTCCAGGTCCTTGCCGACGCCGAGGCCCGATGAGTTGTCGAAGTCGTTATTGTAGACCGTCCGAACATTCTCGATGAAATCCGGGTCGTCGGCCACCTGGACGACTACATCGTGGTAGACGCGTTTCTCGATGTGGTAATGCCAGATGACGACGGCGTAAATCGCACAAGGCTCCTTGAGGTCGATCTGGACCCACTGCGTGTTGTTGCCGAGGTCCACGTAGGAGCCGTCGAGGCCTTCCTTGTCGCCGTCGGTGATCTGCTTGAGTTCGCCGAGGATGGGCGTGCTTTCGCCGGACGTCACCGGCTTGCCGAGCGCCACGTTAGTCGTGCCTTCGGGCACACTGAAAGCCGGGCGCTGTTTGTCGCTATAAGGCTCCAGGTAGGGCGACGGCTTGATGTTCTTGGGCGTCGGGCCGGCGACGGCCTTGGGCAGTTTGATCTCCAGCGGCACCAACTGCTCCTGGGGCGTGCCGGAGGGCTCCGGCGGCGCCACGCTGCCGAGGGTAGGGGGGGTGTGGGTTTCGACCCCCGGGTGCGTGAGCGTCCAGGTTATCCCGCCCGCGGTCAGGAGGACCACTGCGGCTGCGGCGGCCGCCGCCCACGACCAGCGGATGACCGACACGCGCTGCGGCTCGGGCGCGGCCGGCGTCATGTGCTGCTCATCGTATGCCATACACATCCGCCGGCCCAGGTCCCGGACGAACTCCTCGCGGGGCGGCGGCGCGCCGTAGCCGGTCTTCAAGAGGGCTGCCAGGTTATCGGGGTTTTCTTGTGCGCACATGAAATCGCGCTCCTTTCGACGGCAAAAAACGCGCCCATCAAGATGGGCGGCTAACCAAGAGGCGTTAGCGCGCCCGGCACGCTGGGCGGCTAACCAAGAAACGTTACCGCGGCGCGCGCTGGGCACGCTCGAATGCCGCGCGAAACGTCTGCCGCGCCCGGTACAGGGCCGCCTCGACGGCCTTTTCCGTGCGGCCCAGGCGGCGGGCGATCTCGCGGACCGACAGGTCGTCCAGGTACTTCCATTCCAGCACCGTTCGTTCCTCGTCCCCCAGGGCATCCATGATCCCTCCGACGCACTGGCGCATCTCGGCCGCTTCCATCGCGGTTCGCGGGTCGTCCTCGGATGAGAGCGGGGCGGCGCTGATATTCTCCTCAAGGGTGGTCCTCATTCGCGCTGCCCGCCGCCGCAGGTCCTGTACCTTGTGTCGCGCGATGCCAATGAGCCAGCCGCCCACGCTTCCGCCCTCCGGGGCAAGGCCGGCGATCTGCCGGACGGCGGCCAGAAACGTCTCGCTGACGACATCCTCGGCGCCGGCCGTGTTCCCCGAGAGTTGGGCGAAGGCGAACCGCCAGACCGAGGGGAGGTACTGCTGGTAGAGCGACTCAAGGGCCGTCGCATCGCCTGCCTGAATGGCCCGGACCAAGTCGGCGTCGGTCATTGTAGTGCCTCCGGCTGCCCCTGAAGGGTCCAGATTGCGCCGCTCAAGGCTGCTACTACTTAAACCTCGGGGCGGGCGGTGGAATCACGCGGAAAATCCGTAACAGAAAGAAAGTTCAAAGTTCAAGGTTCAAGGTTCAAAGTGGACGGCACAAGACCCATACGGGGCGCACCACGCCATCGCCTTTTTGCACTTTGAACTTTGCACTTTGAACTGTCTTTCTAGGGCAGGACGGACCCCGACCCGAGAATGCGGATGAACTTGTACAGGATCAGAGCCAGCATGGCGATGAGGTAGACCGGCAGAAAGTACAGGGCGATTTTCGCCATCCGAGTCATCTGAACACGTGGCATAGCACACCTTGCGATTAACTGCGGGCCTCAAGCCCTTTCATGATGTCCTTGTAGTGCACGACGCCGAGCAAGTGGTCCTTGGCATCGACCACGGGAATCATGCGGTACTGGTACTTGGAGAAGAGGGCGGCCAGGTCGTCGCGGAGGATGTCCTCGTCGGCCGAGACGACGGGGGAGGTCATCAGGTCACCGAGGGTCTTGTCGTCGGGCGCCAGGAGCAGTTCCCGCAGGTCCACCACGCCCGAGAGCACCTTCTGTTCGCCAGCGACGACGTAGATGTACGGGATGCTGTGGCGATCGCGGCCGGAGGTGCGGATGAACGCCAAGACCTGGCCCACCTTCACGTCTTTCGGCATCGCGAGGAAGTCCGTTGACATCAGGGCCTTGGCCGAGGCTTCGCGGTCGGCCAGGATCGCACGGATTCGCGTCGCCTGTTCCTGGGGCAGCAACCCCATCATCTCCACCTGGTCGTCGTGCGGCAGGATCGAGAGGAGATCGGCCAATTGCGGTGCGGACATCTCGGAAAGGATCGTCCGGGCCCGCTCGTGGCGGAGGGCGGCGACCAGTTGTCGCTGGGCGCGCGGCTCGGCCTCCAGGAGGGCCTCGGCAGCCTTGTCGGAGTCCAGGGCCGAGAAGACGGCCTGTTGCTGGCGGCCGGTGAGTTCCTCAAGGATGTCGGCGAGGTCCTCGCTGGGCAGTTCCTTCATCTTCTGCCGCGTGATCGAGAGCGACATCGTATCGGTTGCAGTATCCACAACCGAGAGCGGCTGCACGTACTTCCATGAAATGAAGCGGTCGGGCCTCCAGGCGAGCCATTTCGCGTGCCATCGCCGCAGGAACCCGTTGAACGATACGTCCACGTGAACGATGAGCATGCGGCCCTGGGACTCCAGCAGGTGGACGTCGTTGACGACCTCGGTCCGGCGGCCGTCCATGTCGAGGATCGTCTGGCCCATCAGGTGCTCGTTGACGAGCAGCAGGTCCGGCTGCTCGACGAACGGCGGGTACCGATCGCCCTCGGGCGGCTGGACGAAGATGGCGTCGTCGTCGATCTTGACGACCTTTGCCCACGGGATGAACTCGGTGGGGTTGCCCCAGCCGTGCGAAAGGTAGAGGCCCACCGCCTCGGGGTACGGCTCGGCCAGGCGGAACACCAGGTCCGTCAGGCGGCCGAGTTTGTTCTGGATCTTGCCGGCCGCGACGCGGCGCTTCAGGAGTTGCGAGAAGTAGAACGTCTGGAAGTCCTTGGCCCCGGCGGCGGCTTCGGGCGTCTTCGAGGTTCGGATGTTGGGCGGGTCGGTCATGGCGTGGCTCCGGCTCCCGGGGTATCCGAGAAAAGGTTGGTGACGGCGTACGCCACCGACATGCCGATGACGAAGACGACGATGCTCCAGTTGGCGATGTTCTGCCACCGGGTGTTGGTGTGCTCGCCCATGAGGGGCTTGTCATTCAGGAGGAGGATGAGGAACACCAGGGCCGCTGGCAGCAACGTCACGGCCACCACCTGCACGAAGATCGTGATGGAGTTCTGAACGGTGATGCTCGAAATCAGCGACACCACGCCGGCCGACAGAAGCATGCCCACGTACGCCACATAGAACCACGGCGCCTCGCGGACCCCTTTGTTCAGGGAGTGGGCCCAGCCGAAGACTTCGCCCAGCGCCCACGACGTGGCCAGCGAGATGCACAGCGCCCCCAGGAGGCCTGCATCGAAGAGGCCGACGGCAAAGAACACCTTGGCCCACTGGCCCCAGTCGGCCCGCGGCATCACGTCGGGCATCCTGGCGGCGGTCTCGGCCGCCGACTCGACCAGGATCGGTCCGCCCGGATGATAGTGGAATGCCGCGGCGGTGGCGATCACGATGAACGCGGCCACCAGGCACGTCAGGGTCGCCCCCACGAACGTGTCGATCTTGCTGTACTGGACGTCACGGACATCCACGCCCTTGTCTACGACGGCCGATTGCTGGAAGAAAATCTGCCACGGCGTGATCGTCGTCCCGATGTTGGCCATGACCAGCGTCACGAGGGCCGCAATCCCGAGCGTTCCGGCCTGACTGAAATCCGGATGGTAGAACCCTTCCGACACCGCGCTCCAGCCCTCTTTGACGTTGCCGGTCTGCATGGCCCAGATCGCGGCCGGAATGTACACGAGGTTGAT
>JAPLMO010000101.1 GCA_026386995.1 Planctomycetota bacterium
GGTGTAGTTGATCGCCAACAGGCCGTCGTTCAGTTGCAGCGTGCCGGTCGGCGCAGCGCCGCCCGCGATGTTGAGGGCCGACGTGACGTTGGTCGACCGGACCGTCGCGCTGGTCGTCAGCGTGCTGCCCGCGCCGATGCCGATGCTGGCGACGTTCTTGATGGACGAGTTGACTGTCAACGTCTGGCCCGCGCCAACGGTCACCGCGCTAGTCGTCGGACTGGCGCCCGCCAGGCTGTTGATCGTCGCCGCGCCGCTCGCCACTTGGAAGCTGTTGGCCGTCACGTTGCCGGCCATGAGGGTCGCGCCGTTGCCGAGGGACACCGTGCCCGTGGCGCCAATCGCGCCGCCGTTCAGGTTGACGTTGGTGTTGAGTGTTGCGCTGGTCCAGCCTGTCATGCTGGTCGCGCCCGTGGCGTTGAACGTGCTGCCCGCGGCCAGGCCGCCGGTGACGTTGGCCGTGCCGCCCGCGTTGAGGTTGAACGTGCCTGCCCGCGACGCCGCGCCCGCGGTGAACGTGCCGCTAACATCGATCGTGCCGGTCAGCGTGGCCGCGCCCGCGAAGATGGCTTGGGCGCCGCCGGCAACCGTGATGCCGCTGGTGCTGTTGATCGAGCCGGTCGAGGCGATTTGCAGCGTGCCGCCGTTGACGGTCGTGGCGCCGGTGTAGGTGTTGGCGCCGCCAAGGGTCTGTGTGCCGCTGCCCACCTTGGTAAGCGATCCGGGGCCGGTGTCGTCAAGGATGACGCCAGAGAACGTGGGCTCGGAAGCGCCCGAAACCGTCAAGGCCGTGCCTCCAACAGGGTCCGTGATGCGGATGGTGCCTGTCGATCCCGCCAGTGCCCCGGCGGTCAGAGTGCCGCCGCTAACAGTAACCGCACTGTCAGCCTTCCACAACTTGAGCGTCCCGCCCACGGTCAGTTGGCCGCCGTTTTTCACTGTCACGGAACCCATGCCGCCTGCCGCGTTGTCATTGCCCCCGACATACAGGCAACCGGTGTTGGTCCAGAGGGACCCGCTGCCGTCCACGGTTACCGTGCCGCTGGAGCCGCTGTAGTAGCCAAGGTAACCGGTAGTGTTGGAGACTTGGCCGCCGTTCTGGACGTTCATCGCGCCCGCGGCGGAGTTGCTGGTTCCAACATAGACACCCACGGCCTTGAGCGACCCGCCGAAGACGCCCGAGAGGCTGTCATTGACGTACAGGTCGCCGTTGCCCAGGTCGACCGCACCCGCGCCGGAAACCATCAGCCCATTGAGCAGGGTGATGAACCCGCCGGTGCTTGCCGTGATGGTGCCCTGGCAGTCGACATGGTCGTCGATGAAGCCCCAGCCGGCAAAGCCCTCGCCGGGGCCCACCGTCAGGGTCGTGCCTGCCGTATGGAGCATCCCGGCGTTGGAGTAATCGCCGAAGGCCGTGGTGGGGTCCATGCCGTCGGGGACGATCAGGAGGGAGTCCGCGGTGATATCAAGGGCCGCTGCCTTGGCTCCCAGGACCGAACTGCCCGGCCGGGCGAGATTGATAAGGGCGTTGGAGGCGCTGATGTAGGCCGTGGGGACGCTCCCGGGCAAACCGAAATCGAGCGTCCCATCGTTATTCAGGCCGCCTCTGATAAGGAGATTGCCGCCGGAGAACTCGTATTTTCCGCCTTTCTCCACCGATACGTACATGGCGGTGTTGGTCCCGCTTGTCTGGAGGAACGTGCCGCCGACGTATTCTTCCGTGGCCGCCAACTGTCCCTCGCCGCTCACGGTAACCGCACTGTCGGGATTCCACAGTTTGAGGGTCCCGCCCACTGTTACGGAGCCGCCGTTCTTGACCGTCAATGATCCTTTGCCCCCGTGCGGGGAATCGTCACCCCCTACATATAAGGAGCCGTCGTTGTTCCAGATGGATCCGATGCCGTCCACGGTCACCGTGCCGCTGGAGCCGCTGTTATAGGCAAGGTAACCTACTCCGTTAGAGACCTGGCCGCCGTTCTGGATATTCAGGGTGCCTGTGCCGGAGTAACCGACGCACAGTTTCGACCAATACGCCCATTTCGACCATTTCGACCCGCTGCCGTCCACGGTCACAGTGCCGTTGGAAGTGCTTCCATAGCCAATTAAGCAAGAGCCATTGGAGACCTCGCCGCCGTTCTGGATAATGAGCGTGCCCGTGCCCGAGTAACCGACGTACAGTTCCACCGAATTGGTCCATTTTGATCCGCTGCCGTCCACGGTCGCCGTGCCGCTGGAGCCGCTGGAATAGCCAAGGTAGCCGTTTAAGGTGGAGACTTGGCCGCCGTTCAGGATATTCAGCGTGCCTGTGCCCGAGTAACCGACGTACAGATACGGCCCCTGAATGGTCCATTTCGATCCGCTGCCGTCCACGGTCGCCGTGCCGCTGGAGCCGGTGTTGTAGCCAAGATAACCGGTGGTGATTAACTGGCAGCCGTTCTGGATATTCAGCGCGCCTGTGCCTGAGTAACCGACGTACAGATACGGCCCCTGATTGGTCCATTTCGAGTTGATGCCGTCCACGGTTGCCGTGCCGCTGGAGCCGCTGGAATAGCCAAGGTAGCCATTGAAGTTGGAGACCTGCCCGCCGTTCCGGATGTTCAGCACGCCCGGGCCGGAGCGGCCGACGTAAAGATCCCCCGAATTGTTCCATTTCGAGTTGGTGCCGTCCACGGTCGCTGTGCCGCTGGAACCGCTGGAATAGCCAAGGTAGCCATCGTGGTCAAAGACCTGGCCGCCGTTCTGGATACTCAGCGCGCCCGCGCCGGAGTAACCGACGTACAGATACCACGAATTGGCCCATTTCGACCCGATGCCGTCCACGGTAACCGTGCCGCTGGAACCGCTGCTTATGCCAAGGTAGCCGTGGGTGTTGGAGACCTGGCCGCCGTTCTGGATCTTCAGCGTGCCGGTGCCGGAGTAGCCGACGGACAGATTCCCCGAATTGGTCCATTTCGACCCGCCGCCGTCCACGGTCGCTGTCCCGCTGGACCCGCTGTTACAGCCGAGGTAGCCGTAGGTGTTGGAGACCCCGCCGCCGTTCTGGACATTCAGCGTGCCCGTGTTGTGGTAGCCGACGTACAGAAACCCCGAATTGGTCCATTTCGATCCGCTGCCATCCACGGTCGCCGTGCCGCTGGAGCCGCTGGAATAGCCAAGGTAGCCATTGAAGTTGGAGACCTGGCCGCCGTCTTGGATACTCAGCGTGCCGGTGCCGGAGGCGCCGACGAGCAGATACCCCGAATTGGTCCATTTCGACCCGATACCGTCCACGGTCGCCGTGCCATTGTTGCCGCTGAAGTTGCCAAGGCAACCGTAGGCGCTGGAGACATCGCCGCCGTTCTGGATATTCAACTCGCCCGCGCTGAAGAGACCTCTCGAACTGGAGACTTGGCCGCCGTTCTGGACATTCAGCGTGCCCGTGTTGTGGTAGCCGACGTACAGAAACCCCGAATTGGTCCATTTCGAAGCGACGCCGTCCACGGTCACCGTGCCACCTGTCCAGTTAAACGCGCCGCTCGTCCAGTTAAACGAGCCGAAAATCAAGAGGTTGCCCGCCGAAAAACTGCCCCCACCTAACGTAAGCGTGGCACCAGAAGTGATCGTCGCGGTGTTCGTGACATTGAGCGTCTTGCCAGTGCCCAGCGTGAGCGATGCGCCCAGCGGGCCACCAGCGCCGACCGTCAAACCGTCTGTGCCTGTGATGCCCAGCGTGCCGCCGAACCAATTGAAAGTGCCGCCTGGCCCAACCTCAATACGCTGTGCCGACAGGTTTCCCGCCGTCCAATTCAAACATCCCGTGCCGTACTGTCCCACGTATATCGAACCTGCCGTGAGCGTTCCGCCTTGGAGGTTGTAGGTCCCGTTGGAGCCCAGAGAATACCCAATGAAAAGCGATTCGCTTACCACATTCGTCCCGTTAGTTTGGTTCATGGCGGCCGTGCCTTGTTGGCCAACGATCTCATACTTTGCTGACAGGGAGCCGCCGGAAAGAGTGAAGGTCGCACTTGTGCCGGCCCTGCATGCCAGTTGCAGGGAGTTCTCGATGGCATGATTGCCTTCCGATTGCTGGACCGCGCCGTTGCTGTTGACCCCAATGCTCTCATTGCCGTCAATCCAAAGGTCCGCACCGCTATTGATCTTGAGCGTTGCCGAACCATCGACATAGAGGGCGGCCGCCGCAGTTCCCGCATCCAAGTTGACTGCGCCGGCGCAAGTGAACTGCAGATAGGTTACATCCTTGATTCCCGGCACCATCCCCGTTGGCCAATTGCGTGTGTCAGTCCAGTTCGTCTGCCAACCCGATGTGGCGGTGTTTCCTGCGGTGCCGGCCCCCTGCCAGTCAGTGGTGGCGAAAGAGGTGGCGGACAGCAATTGTTGGGCATCCTGCGCATCGGGATACCTAAGGAATATATCCCACAAGCCGCTGTTGTTGAGCGCCGTATAGGAGTAGGTCGGCCAAACCCCCGCTGGCTGAATGTCGGAGTCGGCGACCGTCATTGACCCGCTCATAAACCCCGCGTCGAGACCGTACAGGGTCAAAGCGTGTCCGGGAATCCCGATTCCGACCGGAAGCCCCCTTTGGAGTCGAGCCTGGATCCACTGGATTGGGTCCGCTCCGCTCCATAGGAAAAGCCGCTGTATATCCTCGGTCTTGTACCCATCGCTCCTTAGCGCTTCTCCTTGATTCCCGCCATCGTCGAATGTCTTAATGACCTTGTTCCCGAAGATGTCCGTAACGGTCACGCCTGCCGTGAACGCCCACATGGTGTAGCGGTCGGGGCCGCCAATGTACCTAAGCATGTTCGCAGCGGAAGCTATCCAGCAGGCGTTGTCTGGGGCTTCTCGTGCCTGAGCCCAGGTCTGTGGCGGGGGACCCTTGGTGACCGGTTCGCCGACCTCGTGCGTTCCATTTCCAGTGGTGTCATTGAACCATGCGCGGTGCCAGATGTCAGCCGATCTCGCTGAGGGCCACCCCTGATTATCTTCGGGCGCCGCCGGTTCGTCGAAATCCCATTGCCCATTGCCGTTTTGATCCCAGTACCACCAGACGTACTTGCCAAAGCTCTTGTCTTGGTCATACCACATCCCGGGCAGAGTAGTTGTCTGGGCACTTGCAGGCAGAAATACTGTTGCAGAGATGAGTGTGGCGAGAGAAAAGGCAAACAGGTGTCGGTTACGATTCATGTGTTGCGTCCCCCACGTTGCAACATTGTCCCGTCGTGAGAGTGAATCTCCCGTCAGCCCGGAGCGTCGAACAAGCCAATCCAAGAACCGCAGTGGCTATGGCTGCGCAGAGTACGAACTGTAGGTGGAGTACGGAATCCTTTCGGTGCATCATAAGCCGAAGAGGGAGTCCGAAGTGTCGCAGCTTCGCCCCGTGGTTTGTGCTAGCGGCACTCGCGACGACGAACATGGCAGCCCCCACTATAGCAAGCCTCGTGTCCGGCCTACTCTCCAGACAGATAGGCCGTCAGATAGTCGTCTGAGAATTGTCCCCATAGTATGGCCTATATTTGGCATTTGGGCAAGCGGGAAATTCGTGCGCTGGGTGTTTCCCCACGACTTGTCAGGTTGGAGGTTTTGCGAAGGCGAGGACGAGTTAGCTGGGGCCGGAGGGACGGGCGCTGCTTTTATTGAGTTTTTCACTCGGCATGAAGTTTAGTCGCCGCGGCGACCACTCTTCACTCCGGTTCCCGGTTGCCGCCGGTCCATCCCGCGGCAGTGCCACGGGCTTGTTTCCGGCTCCCGATTCCCATTTGCACCGCCGCCGCCGTTTCTCACCCAATCCTCCCTCCCCGTTCTCAGCGTTCTCCGCGGTGAAGCCGTTGCCGTTGTTGAGTTTTTCACTTTGCATTCTGCACTCTGCACTCTGCACTCTGCACTCTGCACTCTGCATTCTGCATTTCCCGGCTGGTTTTTACTCCGCACTTATGATGTCGATCTGCGTATTAAACCATACAAAAAATGAGGGACACCCATGACCTCTGTGAAAGATTTCACGAACGTAAGTGTTTTTGCAAAAGTGGCACTTACGTCTCAGGCGACCCCTCAAAAACCGCTCCGAAAGGCTCAAAACGCTATCAAGTTCTGATCAAAAAAAGTAAAAAGTGATCAAAAAGGCTCAAGTTTAGTCTTACCCATCTTAACATTTTGACGCGCCACCCCCTCTGGCGCTAGCGCCAAGGCCGTTTCTGGCCTTTCGGACCCCCAAAAAGGGGGTGCGCCGCTCTAATAATTGACGTAAGTGTTTCTGCAAAAACGCGACTTACGTCAACGGCCAAAAAGAGAGTTCCAAGTTTCAGGTTTCAGGTTTCAGGTTTCAGGTTTCAAGTGAACGGCCAGCGGCGGGACACGCCAGAGGCAGGCAGGCCCGGTACTCGGCAACAACGAAGAGGCTCGCGGCGGGGGCCGCGGACTCTCGCAAGCACCCTCGGCGCCTGCCGCGCGAAGCCACACAGCATCAGTGGTACAGGTGGCACGAGACCAAGTGCTCGGGCTCGTTGGCGGCTGTCCGCGAGGAGGCCGTGATGCAAACCATTTTCGCGTCAGGCCCCAGGCGCAAAGGCTCACGCGAAATTGCCGCCACCCTCGCAACGCTCTTCTCGATGAGGCCCCCCACGTTCTCCGGCGGCACGGACTCCACATGGCCGTCGAGGAAGCCGATGACGTAGCGGTTGGCGTGCCGCGGCTTCTCGGGCAGGAGGTCCGGCCCGCCGGACGGCGGCGAACCGGGCCGACACTCGAAGAAGAGAACGGTTCGCCCCGGGTCTGGGGCAACGAGGGTTCCTCCTGCAAGGGCGGCGTTCATGGCATACGCGCGGCCGCCTTTTTTGTCGCCAGGATCGGCCATGACTTGCGCCGGAAGACCCATTTGCTTCTGGAAGACCTCCGGCCACGTGTCGGCGGATGGCAGTTTCTGGCGATTCGACGCGGCGTATTGCTCCGCCGTTACGCACAACTGCTTCACATTGTGCACGGATGAGGTCGCGTTGGCCAGATCCATCGCGCCAAAAATGGCCGGCATCAGAATGGCTGCGAGAATCCCCAGCACGGGCAGTATCACGATGCCCACCCCCGAGACCACGATGCCCGCGATGGCCAGGCCCCGGCCGCGTTTCGCCGCGGGATCCTTGCCGATCTTCACGAGACCGACGATGCCAAGAATCACGCCGATAATGGAACACAGTCCTACCGTGCACGGCCCAACGATGCCGCAGACGAGGCTCGCGATGGCAAGGCCGCTGGTCTTGGGCTGGGCCGCAGATGGGGCGGGCGGAAGGTTTGACATGAGGGGCCTCCTGTCGCAAAGGTTTCCGCCGGTCCATCTTCCCGCGCGGCGGGCGGGGTGCAAGTGTTTTCCGTTTTGTTCTCGCCCCGTGTGCTGCTAGAATCACTTTTGTCGAGTGGGGGCCGCAAGTCGTTGCCGTCTGAACGAAGCGAGGTCGTATCGGCATGAAGTCAATCCACGTCGAAGCCCGCACGCTCCCCGAAGCATGGGAGGCCGCGGTCCGCCGCACCTGGGAAGAAGGCGCCAGGTTCCGCACGCAGTACGACAAGCCCGGCGACCCGCCCAGCCGCGACGTCGCGTGCCTGATTCACGTCAAGGAGCCGTTCGCCGAGCCGCGCATCCACAAGGCGTTCCCCGGCGGCCTGGAAGACCTTGAGGTCTACCGGGCCGAGGTGCTCTACGGCGTCCACGATCACTGGATCGCCCCCCAGGAAGGCAAGTGGGAGTACACGTACCACGAGCGTCTCTTCGCCTACAAGGTGCCGGGCCTCGCCGAGCCGATCGACCAGATCGCCGTGGCCGTCAGGCTCCTGAAGGCCGCGCCGCACACCCGCCGCGCGCAGGCCGTCACGTGGCAGGCGTGGAACGATCTGGGCATCCACGACCCGGCGTGCCTCCAGCGGATGTGGTTCCGCATCGAGGAGCCGGAGGGCGGCGGCCCCGGGCGGCTGAACCTGGTCATCCACATCCGCTCCAACGACGCCTACAAGGCCGCATTCATGAACATGTTTGCCTTCACTGAACTCCAGAAGGAGGTCGCCGGCCAACTGGGCGTCGAGGTCGGAGAGTACTGCCACATCGCCGACAGTTTCCACATCTACGGCTCGTACTTCACCGAGTTCGAGGGGTTCCTGGGAATGGTCGCGCGGCGGCCGGACCGCTTCTTCACGATGGCGTTTGCGCGGCCGATATTTGAGGACGGCGTGCGGCGGCTCCTGGCCGAGAAGGGCCTGCCCGACGATAAACGCCGCATTATGGAAAGACGCTTGGCGGAGTTATCCGGCCGGTAGTATCGGCGACGGTTAACACGATATCGCCAGATTGCGATTTACGAGTTTGCGATTTGCGCGGCGGGTCTCCTGACCCGCCGCGCACAATACGGAAGTAGCGCTGTCGTATTAAACGAATGACGGGAGGATGGCCACCAGTGGAACCGAATGTAGAGAATCGCCGCGCCGGCAACCGCGTTCACGGGCCGGTGTTTTATGCGTCACCGTTCACGGTCGTCGGGCGAGTGCGCAGTTTCCGCCATGCGGGCGCGGGCTTCTGGTTCGTCATGCGGAGCCAGCACAACGCCTGGCTCCATGCGGCGGCCACGGTGGCGGCGCTTATCCTGGCGGGCGTGATCCACTTCCGTCTCCACGCCTTTGGCCTGGCCGAGTGGGCCGCGCTCGTGATCGCCATCGTCATGGTCTGGGTCGCCGAGACGTTCAACACCGGCCTGGAGGTCCTGGCCGAGGCGATCTCGCAGGAACGCCACCCGATCCTGAAGATCGCCAAGGACATCGCGGCCGCTGCGGTTCTCCTGGCGGCCATCGGCGCCTTCATCGTCGGCGCCATTCTCTTTATCCCCCCGCTCATCGAATTGATCGCCCGCACCGGCGGGCAGTGAGCGATTAACGCCATTGAGCCCCATCGGGGCGTGTTTCGTAGTACGACGGCGCAGGATTGCGATTTGCGCGGCGGCCCCTGATTTGCGCGGCGGGCACGTGTTAGTGTGCCGCCCCCGGTGTATTCACCGGGGGCTAAATAAAGCGAGGCGCCCTTGGCCGCCGATTGCGGGGCGGTCTCCAATTTGCGCGGCGGGTCAGGAGACCCGCCGCGCAAATAGCGAAGTTGCGCTGTCGTACTAGGGCGGCGCTACCTCTTCGCTTTGGTTCTCGCTTTCCGAGTCCGCTTGCCCTTCTTCTGCGGCTGCGGCCGTTTGCCCTTCTTCGGCCGCCGCGTCCGGCGACGGCGTTTCTCGATGCTGGCGCGGAAGGCGGCGCCGCCGGCCGGGCGGCCGGTGCGGGTGCAGCGGCGGATCGTCTCGGCCATCGCCTCGTCTTCGCCTTCGCCCAGCCATTTCACCCAGTTCTTGACCTTGCCGCGCGCCTCCAAGTGGCCGGAGAGCAGGGGGTCCTTGCGGATGCCGGCGTGGCCGCCGGCGCTGGACCACGGGTACCGCTCGGGCCGCAGGATCTTCCCCGCCCGGCGGGGGTTTCGCTCGACGTAGCGGACGGCCTCCCACATGTGCGGCAGGTCCATCGGGCAAGAGGAGAACCGCGCTTGCCACAGGCGGCCCCGTATCGTGTGCGTGCGGCGAATGTGTTTGGAGTGCTGGATCTGTAGCGGCATGAGCACGGCCGCCAGCGATCCGGCCTCGGCGGGCACGGCCACAAGGTGCACGTGGTCGGGCATCAGGCAGTAAGCCAAAATCTTGAGGTGCTGCCTGGCGGCATATCTGGCTAGGAGGTCGAGATACCGGCGGCGGTCCAAGTCGTTGAAGAACAGGGCCTTCCTGCGGTTGGCTCGCTGAACGACATGGTGCGGCAGCCCGGGAATAACCAGCCTTGCTTTGCGTGGCATGACTAGAGTATCCCCTGGCGGACAGGCGTAGTCAACTGAAACTTTGGGGGGCACCTATGCGCGGGTGTGGGCGCAGATCGTGGCCATGGCCGTCAGGCCCCTTCCAGGGGCCTTTGCCCCGCGAAGCGGGGTCTAGACTCGGCCTTCTAGGCCGAGGCGAGCCTCGCGCTGGCCCTGGAGAACATGGGCCTGGTGGGCGATGGCGCATCACCTTTCGCCCCGGCCGCCAGCGGCCCGGCGGAGGCGGAGGTGTAGAGGCCGGGCGCTGGGACAACGGCAAGCGGGAAGCCTGGAAAGCCTGGTAGGGGAAAACCTGCATAGTGTCCCTAACACTACAACGCCACTTTGCGCGGCGGGTCTCCGTACCCGCCGCGCATGCCTCGTTTTCTGAGCGAGGAACCGCCCTTTCGAACGCGGTGGGTACGGAGACCCACCGCGCAAAGGTTAAGTGGCGCTGTAGTACTAATGGCAAGGTTTAGGTTCAAGAACAGGTGTGTGCCAGGGGCTACCGTGCCTGGGGATCGAACGGTGCG
>JAPLMO010000349.1 GCA_026386995.1 Planctomycetota bacterium
GGCCGGGCAATAACATTCAGCCGCCGCGCTTGTCGAAGAGTCGCTTCGGCGACCGCGGCGCGTTAAGAGGTGTCGCGATGAGAACTATAGCGCTCTTGCCCGTCGTGCTCGTGCTTGCCGTGGGCATCGCCCAGGCCCGGAACGTCGACCTGGTCACGCTGCCTCCGCGCGACTCGGTGCAACTCACGATCTACAATTCCGAGGACCTGACTCTGGTGCGCGAGACGCGGTCGATCACCTTCAAGAAGGGCGTCAACCGCATCGAGTTCTCGTGGGCCAACACGCTGATCGACCAGACGAGCGCCTACTTCCGGCCCGTGGAACACGAGGGCGAGATCGAGGTGCTGGACACAACATTCCCCGCCGACCGGCCGCAGGTGCTCATCTGGAACATTGACTCGAAGTTCGAGGGCCAGGTGAAGGTGGAGGTCTCGTACTTTACGTCCGGCATCTCGTGGAACGCCGACTACGTGATGATCACTGATGCGGCGGAGACGAAGGCGGCCATCGACGGGTACGTGACGGTGGTCAACAACTCGGGCGAAGACTACGAGGGCGCCCAGGTGCGGCTGGTGGTGGGCGTGGTCAACCTGGTCGAGAAGATCGCGCAACTGGCCCATGGGCCGATGCCGCGTTCGACGACGGCTCCGCCCGGCGGTCCTGCGGCCGACAGGACCCGCGGCATGCGCGAGGCCATTACCAAGGGCGAGGATGGGGGAATGGGTGGCAGCGGCGGCGGTGCCTTCTTCGGCGCGGCCAAGGCCCCATCGATCGTCAAGGAGGGCCTCTCGGAGTACTTCATCTTCACGGTCGAGGGGCAGCAGACCGTCAAGAACCAGTGGTCGCAGCGGATGGTGTCGTTCCGGACGCGCGACGTGCCTTTCGAGATTCTCTACCGCTACCGCCCGCACCAGTACGGCCCGAAGCCCGTCCGGTTCTTCATCCTCGCCAACGACGTGGAGCATAAGATGGGCGAATCGCCGCTGCCGGACGGCACGATCCGCGTGTTCCGCGAGAACGGGCGGGAGGGCCTGTCGTTCTTTACCGCCCAGGGAACCAAGTACATCCCCATCAAGGAAAAGATCGAGTTGAACGTCGGGCAGGATAACCAGATCGTGTACGAGCGCGTGGTGCTGGACCTCTCGCACCAGAACTTCCTCTATGATGAGACCGTGCATCCGACGCCGCCGGTCATCGGCTGGGACGAGACGCGGAAGTGGCAGGAGGAGATTCGCAACTACCGCGCCAAGCCCATCAAAATGGAGATACGGCACGTCCTGGCGGGCGACGTGAAGTTCTCTATGCAGGGTCCCGCGGTGAAACTCTACGACTTCCACACGCCGGAGTACGTCCTTGAGTTGGGGGCGGGGCAGAAGCAGAAGTGGCCCTCGGAAGGAACGTTCCACCTCCAAGTGAACCAGAAACAGGACCGCGTTAGCCTTGCCATGCAGTGACCGGCCTGCCGCGTGGTTGCCGTCGCGTTTGCTTGACACCCTTCCGCCGTGCGCCTAGACTACCCGTTCCTTGTAAGCGGCATCTATGCCAGAGGGACGGCCATGGACCTTTTCAAGTACCGCGGCGGGCGGCTCTACTGTGAAGACGTGGCGGTGGCGGACCTCGCGGGCCGCTACGGCACGCCGCTTTATGTTTACAGCGCGGGGACGCTCCGTCGCCACTATCGGCGTCTTGCGGCGGCGTTCGCGCCCCTGAACCCCCTCATCTGCTACTCCGTGAAGGTCTGCTCGAACATCCACATCCTGGGCCTCCTGGCCGGGGAGGGGAGCGGCTTCGACATCGTCAGCGGCGGCGAACTCTTTCGCGTGATCGCCGCCGGCGGCGACCCGTCGCGATGCTGCTACGCCGGCGTCGCCAAGACCGACGCCGAGATCCGCTTCGCCCTCGAAAAGGGCATTCGCTTCTTTAACGTCGAGAGCGAGGCGGAACTGGAGAACCTCGCGCGACTGGCCGCCGAGATGGGCAAGCACCCCCGCGCGGCCCTCCGCATCAACCCCGACGTAGACCCCAAGACGCATCGCCACATGGCCACCGGCAAGAAGGAAACCAAGTTCGGCGTGGACCTGGAGCGGGCCGAGCGCGTGTTCCGCTCGTTCGCCGCCTCGCCCGGCGCCAGTCACGTGGCGCTGGAAGCGGTGCACCTGCACATCGGCTCGCAGATTACGACCGTCGAGCCGTACGTCCAGGCGGTCACAAAGGCGCTTGCCCTGGCGCGGACGCTTCGCGGGGCTGGCCTGGCGATCACGGCCCTGGACATCGGCGGCGGGTTTGCCGCCGATTACGAGACCGGCGACGCCCTCGATGCTGAAATGTTCGCCAAGGCCCTCGTGCCGCTCCTGGCGGGGGCGGGCCTGGAGATCATCATGGAGCCGGGCCGCTTCATCGCCGGCAACTCGGGCATCCTCGTCACGCAGGTCCAGTACCTGAAGGCGGGCGGCGAGCGCAAGTTCGTCCTTGTCGACAGCGGCATGCACCACCTCATCCGGCCCGCCCTGTACGGGTCGTACCACCACATCTGGCCGGTGGACCCCGGCCCGAAGTTCGAGCCGCGCCATCGCACGCGCGACGAAGTGTTCCAGGGGATGGAACTGGTGGACGTCGTGGGCCCGATCTGCGAGTCGACGGACTTTTTTGCCCGCGACCGCCACCTGCCGCCCGCGAAGCGCGGCGACCTCCTGGCGGTCTTCAGCGCCGGGGCCTATGGCATGACGATGGCGTCGGAGTATAACTCCTTCCCGCGCCCGGCCGAGGTGCTGGTCGAGGGCAAGGAGGCCCGCCTCATCCGCCGCCGGGGAACCTACGAGGACCTCATCGCACCCGAAAAAGACGTGTGAGGGCGAGTTCGCCGCGAGAGCCTCGATGGCCGTAGCGCGGGGGTTTATCCCCCGCGTTTTCTTTGCGCGGGGCACAAGGCCCCGCGCTACTTGCCCCCCGCGGGCGGCAGCAAAATCTCAAACGCGCTTGCGCCTTCGCGGCCCAGGTGTACCTCGGCCGTTGCCTTGCGGGCGCCTTGGCGCACCGTAATACGATAAGTCCCGAAGAACGCCCGCACGCCGATCCGGCCGTCGGGGCCCGTACGGCCTGCGGCGTCGGTCCGCCAGAGGTGATTGATGAGCCGCTCCAGGACCTTGTAGGCGGGCTTCGCCGACAGGTCGGCCTTGAGGAGGCCCGCCGGGGCGTTCCTCAGGGCGAACCGGTCCGAGAGGTCCCACCACGTGATGCTCTCGACCTTGGGATACGCGAAGGCCGCCGTGTAGAAGTGCCGCACGGCCTCGGCCTGTTCGGCCTCGTCCTCCGGGCCGCCGACGACGGCCACGCCGGTCACATGAACGGGCAGGCCCGCCGAGGCGGCCGCATCGAGGTTCTTTCGCACGAGGTCCATCGGCCATGCGCCGTCGTACTGGCAGGCCGCCAGGCCGATGCCGTCCAGCCGCACGCCCGATGCCGACAGTTGCCGGGCGGCCTCGGCCAGCGGCGCGGCATCGCCGCCGCCCACCAGCAGTTGGCCGCGCGGTGACGCTTCCCGGGCCCACCGCAGCGCGTCGGACGGCTCGATCAGGACCGTGGCGACGCGCGGCGCGGGCGCCGGCCGCTCCACGGCGTCCCAGAGGTCCACCGTATTGCGGAAGTGCTGGACGACTTGGCGGATGTGGTCCTGGACGGCGCTGCGGACCTGGGGTACGTCGAGTTCCTCGACCCATCGGGGCACGGCCTCGCCCCAGACGAGTGCATGGCCGCGCACCTGGATGTGGTGTTCGCGGCACCAGGCGACGGCGGCGTCGGCCCCCTCGTAATCCGGCCGGCCCTTGTACCGCTCCATCGCCGACCAGTAGAGCGGCACGACGGCCAGGTTGAAGAGGTCGCGGAACCGGCGCTCGTACAGGGCGTTCTTCTTGTCGTCGTCCCAGCGGCGGAAGGCGAAGAGGTTGCACCCGAAAAGGAAGTCGTGGCCGGTCTGGACGATCTCGACCTCGGCCGCGCCGACGGGGTTGCCCTAGGCGTCGACGACGCGCAGGGCCATGTCTCGCTGCCTGAAGTTGCGGATGTCGTTCTCGAACCGCGCCGCAAGGACCCGCTCGTTCTCCACGCGGGTGGCCAGGCGGCGGGTCTCGGCCAGCAGGCCGGCGAGCCGGACGACCGCGGCGGCGGCCTCGCGCCGGCGTGGCGCGTCGCCGCCGAGGATCTCCCAGACGTGGTGCCCTTTCGCCATGGCGCCGACCATCTTTTCGGTTTCCTCGGCGAGGACTTCCGAGAAGCCGCGGGCCGCCTCGACGGCCGCCTTGCGGGCTTCCTGGACGGTCTCCACGTCCCACGTGTCGCGGCCAACCTCGCGCCAGAACGCCGCCATGGCGTCGAAGAACCGCCCCCCTTGGGCCCGCGCGCCTTCGTACTCGGCGAACGTGACGTACCCTTCCGGCGCCTGCGCCAGCCGCGCCAGCGCCCCCTGGAGTTCCTCCTCCAGTTCCGCGAGTTGCTTCGAGAGGTGCGACGCCGTCTCCGCCCGCTCGCCGATGGTCAGCGGCTCGTCGATGCGGCACAGCCGCGCGAGCGGCTCCGGCACGGTCGCCTGGTGCTGCACCTCCAGCGGCTGGTCTTTTTCGTCGGCCACGCGGACGCTTACCGCCCAGTCGCCCACGTAGTTGACCACCCGGACGAGCATCCGGTGCCAACCCTTCGCCAACTGCACTTTCACGCGGTCCTGGTCCGGCGTCCAGATGCGGCGGACGACGTTGGAGTGGACGACGCGGCCGTCGATTTCCACACGCACGGCGTCGTCGCTTCCGATGCGCAGGGTGTACTCTCCGGCGGCGGGCGCCTCGAAGAACGTCGCCACCAGCACGGTGCCCGCGGGCGGCTTGGGGTAAAGCTCGCGGAGGTTCAGGCGGCCCTCCGGTTCCGCTTCAACAGGCAGCCAGATGCACCCGGTGGCATAGAGGCCGGGGTAGGCCGCAAAGTTCTCGCCCAGGGCCGGCACGTCCAGGCTCGTTGCCTCGAAGGGCGCCGAGATTACCCAGTCGCGAAGGAACCCCCCCGTGCCGCGCGCCGCGCATGGCGCCGCGCCTGCCGCGAGCGACGCGGCGGCCAGGACCATCGCCAGGATGTGTCGGCGGACATGCATCAGGTCTTCTTAGAATAGGGATCGTAAGGTTAAACACAAGGGGCGACGGAAGGTTGCGGCGGGCGCCCCAACTGCCTTTCATGTAGGGTGGATACTACGCACCCACGCGCCGTAGCGCGGGGCCTTGTGCCCCGCGTAGGGCGGCGCGGGGGATAAACCCCCGCGCTACAATCTAAGAGCGGCCCACGCTTGAATTCTCGAACGGTTGCCCTGGCCCAAGTGGCGTTGTAGTAACAGCGTGGGTGCATAGCACCCACCCTACAGGTTCATTGCGCAGCCCACGCCGACTTCAGCGTGAACACCTGGAGCGACACGATCTTCGCCGTGCCGCCCGTCGCGTAGACCGCCAGCGATTTCTCCGCCGGCTTCGGCAGGAAGCACGAGGTCATTGCCGCGCGGCCGTCGTTGCCGAAGACTTCCAACGACGTGCGGTCGACGAGGATCTGAAGTTTGATGCGGCCGCCGACCGGCGGCAGTTCCACCTCGCGACCGAGGCACGCGAGGCGCTTGTCCTTGGCCGTCCACGCGACTGCCTCGCCGCGAATCTTGAAGCCCACCTCGGCGGCGTCGCCGGCCTCGATCTCGGCGCGGATGTCAAAGAGGTCGCCCGAGAGGTTCGCCAGCAGGTTTGTGTCGGGCCTGAGCGCCTCGTTCTTCCATGCGTGCTCCTTCTCGTGCAGCAGGTCGAGTTCCTTGGCCGGCGTGCGGCAGATTCGTAGCCCCTCCGGGAAGGTCCGCAGCCGCATCTCGCACGGGAAACTCATCTGCTGGTTGAAAGGCATGCCGGGGTACTTGCCGCCGTTCATCCAGGCGATCTGGATGCGCCGGCCGTCGCTCTCGGGGATGTCGCTGTACGACTGGACGGCGTAATAGTTCTTCCCCCAGTCGGCCTGCTGCAACTCCTGCTCGGGGGTGAACTTGTGGCCGTCGAACGAGCCGACGAGGTACTTGCCGTTGGCGGCGGTCCAGACCCACTTCTTGTTCGTCTTCTGGCCGTTGACCGGCATCTCGAAGAAGTCGGGACACTCGCCGCAGCCGGGAACGTCCATGTCCTGAAGGTGCGTCCATGCCTTCAGGTCCGGCGATGAGAAGAATGCGAACGTGTTCTTGTCCTTGAAGAGCGCCATGATCCACTGCTTCGTGGGGGCGTGCCAGACGACCTTCGGGTCGCGGTTGCCGCCGATGATATGGGGCAGGACGGGGTTCTTCTCGTACTTGGTGAACGTGCGGCCGCGGTCGGTCGAGTACGCGATGCACTGGGTGAACGGGCGGCCCTTGGATTCCGGCGACGTGCCGCCCGCAGCCGTGTAGATGGCAACGATCGTCTTTTCGTCGCCCTTCTGGAAGCCGGCGGTGTTCTCCCAGTCGACGACGGCCGAGCCGGAGAATATCGTGCCCATCGCATCGGGTTCGATGGCGTTTTCGATCTGCTGCCAGTGCACCAGGTCCGTGCTGACGGCGTGGCCCCATGTCATGTTGCCCCACTTGATCCCCTTGGGGTTGTGCTGGAAGAACAGGTGGTATTCGCCCTTGTAGAAGACGAGACCGTTGGGGTCGTTCGTCCAGTTTTTCATGGGCGTGAAGTGGAACTGCGGCCGGTAGGCCTCGTCGTAGAGTTTGTCGACGGACACGGCGAGCGGGGCGTCGTCCGCAGCCGCGCGAGCGGTGGCTGTGAGGGCGAGGAAGATCGAAAGTGCCAGGAACATCCGGAGCATGGGCTTTTCCCCTTCTTGGGAGTACGGACGCGTCAGCGTTTCGTGTAGATCGCCAAAGCCGCAATCTTGGCCGCCAACCGCGCGGCGGCGAAGTCGCTGGCCGCGTCGCCGCATGCCGAGAGTTCAACCACGTCGGCGCCGACGACCTTGTGCCGCTTGAAGACTTGCTCCATGAGCCTCATCGTGGGCCACCACGCCAGGCCCCCCGGCTCGGGCGTGCCGGTGGTGCGGATGATGCCCGGGTCGAGGCCGTCCACGTCGAACGAGATGTAAACCGGGCTGCGCAGGGCCGCAACGACGCGGGCGACCCAGCGGTCGGCGGCGGCGCACTGGCGGCCCCAGAAGATAGGCAGTTTCTTGACGGCGGCGAACTCGATCTCCTCGCGGCTGGCGTTGCGGATGCCCACGTGGACCGTCCGGTGGCCGTCCTCGACGCACCGCCGCATGACGCACGCATGGCTGTAGGGCGTGCCCTCGTACTTGTCCCTCAGGTCCAGGTGGGCGTCGATGTGGAGGATCGAGAGCCGGCCGTGCTTCTTGGCGCAGGCCCGGACGAGGCCCAGGGACACCGTGTGTTCGCCGCCGAGGCCGAGGACCCACGTGCCGTCGGCGGTCGCGCGGCCGGCCACGCGGGCGATGCGCTCGGTCATCGCGCCGGGCGAGGAGAGGTCCGGCGCAACCGGGTCCAGCGTGTGGATCGGCGCCTCGACGAGGTCCACGTGGAGGTCCGGGTCGTACCTCTCAACCTGGCGGCTGGCGGTGATGATCGCCTCCGGCCCGCCGCGCGTCCCGGTGCCGTAACTCGTGGTGGCCTCGAACCCGATGGGCAGGACGACCACGCGGGCCGCGCCGTAGGCGGACGTCTCGCGCGGGATGCCGAGGAAGTTCAGCGGGACGGAATCGAAGTTGCTCATGGCAGGCCCCTTTGTGGGTGGCATGCAACGCCGTTCCTTGCGCGGGCATGCGGAGTTGCCCGATTGCTGACGGTCCGGCCGCTGCCGTGCGCGGCGGCGGCCCAATGCGGCTTTCGTTACGCGATTTGCACCGGCGTGTGGCCGACGAAAACGGCGGCGGCCACGCACGTGGTCCAGCGGCCGTGCTTGTCGCACCTGGCGCTCTGCGTGATGTTCTGGCTGCGGACGATCTTGCGGCTCATCCGGTAGATCTCTTTGCGTTCGTCATAGGCCGACTCGGGGTCGAACTCCAGGCCCAGCGTTGTGGCGAGCATCGTGGCGGCCAGGTCCTCGGCCAGTTCGCCCGCTTTCTCGTCGGTCTCGCCGAAACTGTGGTGCTCCGACAGGTAGCCGTACTGGTCGCCGTCGCCGGGGACCGCCAGGCCGATGGAGGCCGCCATCATCCGCCCCGGCTCGTTGGTGGCCGCCTCGGCCAGGACGCAGAAGACGATCTGGCCGGGCCGCAGCACCTCCTTGCCGCGCGCCCGCGTGATGACGCGGCATCCGGGCGGGAAGATGCTTGAGACGCGGACGAGGTTATATCGCTCGATCCCCGCGTCGCGCAGCGCCAACTCGAGGCTGGCGAGTTTCTCGCGGTGGATGCCCGTGCCCTTTGTAAAAAACACATATCTTGGAACCATAGTTTCGATCTCCTACTTGCGCCAAGGCAGCCACGGATGGTGGTACGTCGGGTGATGATGTTGCAGCCGGGCGCCCATGGCGGCCCTTTCTGCCACGTGCGGCGCCGGCCGTATTGTCCGCCGCTCGCGGAATTCTACAAGAGTTTTTCCAGGTTCCTCCTGATCGCCTCCAGGGCACGCCCCCGGTGGCTGATCCGGTTTTTCTTCTCGGGCGGCAGTTCCGCCATCGTGCAGCCGTAGGCCGGAAGATAGAAATACGGGTCGTAGCCGAACCCGTTCGTGCCCGCCGGCCGGTCGGTGATGATGCCTTCGCAGGTTCCCTCGGCCGACGCCAGCACGCGGCCGGCCGCCGCCCCTGTGGCCGGGTCCGGCACCGCCAGGGCCGCCACGCAACGGTACCTCGCGGTCCATGTTTCCCGCGGGTGGTCGGCCAGGGCCGCCAGGAGCGTCCGGTTGTTGAGGGCGTCGTCGCCTTCGCGTCCGCCCCAGCGGCTGGATCGCACGCCGGGCTTTCCGCCGAGGGCGTCGACCTCCAGGCCCGAATCGTCCGCCAGCGCCCACTGACCGGTCGCGCTGGCGTAACCGAGGGCCTTCGCCGCGGCGTTCTCCTCGAAGGTCTCGTAAGGCTCATCGATCGCCGGAAGGTCGCCGAAATCCGCCGGCGACTTCAACTCCATGTCCAAGCCGCGCAGGAGGGCTCGCATCTCCTCGAACTTCCTGCGGTTACGCGTTGCAATGACCAGAGTCCGGCCCATTACTACCTCGCAAACGACGTCACCGACCCCGTGATGACGTAATCGAACGCCTGCACCCCTTTGAGGGGCCGCGGGTCCGCCAGGACCGCCGCGGACGACACGCCCGCAGCATCCAGGTACTGCCGCGTCGCCTCGGGCCCGAACACAATGACCTTGTCCTGCGGCAGGCGGTTGACGGCGGCGACGACGGCCTCCAGGACGGTCACGTCGGTCCGCTTGCTGGCGGCGCCGGCATCGGCCGTTGCAACGCCCGCGATGCCCAGCCGGACGGGTCGCCCCGCCGGGATCGCGTCGGTCAACTGCTTGACGAGCACCGCCACGAGGCGCGACATTTCGTCTTTGGCGCTGGACTGGGCCACCCCGGTGGCGTGGTTACGGCCCTCGGCCTGACCGGTCTTGGTGTCCACCAGCGCCAGCGACACGCGGTAGAGTACCTTCGGCAGCGGCGCGCCGGCGGTGACGGGGGTCTCGTGGCCGGGGATCATCACGATTTGCGTGGGCACGTGGGCCTCGGGCGGGACGACCTCGCCCTCCAGCCGCATCCGCGGGAACTTCTGGATGAGGTCCAGGACCTTCGGACTCGTGATCTTGGGTTTGGCGCCGGGCCGGCCGATCAGGCTGGGGTTGTCGAAGATTTCCGGCCCGAATGCGCCGATCGTGACCATGCTCAGGCGCGGCCCGTGATAGACGTAGGCCTCGTAGCCCTGCGAACGCAGTTCGGAGGCGTAGGTCTGGGCCCTCTGCATGCGGCCGGGCGCCTCCCAACTGGCCGCGTGGAATGTAAAGGCTCCCTTGGCGTTCTCCAGCGGCCAGAGGCTCTTCGGCACCGACTCGGGGATCGGAACGAGCATGACGCCCGCAAACGGGTACTGGCCGGCGGTGTCGCGGGTGCGCCGGAGGTTCTTGAGCATCTCGTCGGCGTCCTTGTCCTTCCACGAATCGTAGTGGCCGACGCAGAGGCTCGCCACCCGGTCGCCTTCGACGATGAAGACGTCCGGCACGCCCTTGTCGGAGAGTTCCTTGCCCACGCGCTGCGCGTCGGCGAGCGGCGACACGCCGCGATACTCCGCCAAGAGGATCGTCAGTTTACGTTGCTCCTGCGCCGGCCTGAACATCTGGCAACCGATCGACCCGGCCGCCAGGACCAGGCCGAGCAGGGCGAGGGCGACCTGTGCGGCACGCCTGCGACGTCCGTTGAGAATTTGCATTTGGCACCCCAAGTCTTGACGCCAATTATACCCACCAGCCGGCCCGAAGTCGCGCGCGTTCGGCGTTTCCGGACGGCGCGGCGCTGCGCCGCGACCGCGATTGCTGCTCGTCGCCGTATGCGGCGACGGCTAAACGCTTGCGTGTCGTCGCCGTATGCGGCGATGGCTAAACGATTGCGTACGGCTCATTTTGCCGCGGGCTTCAGCGACCGCAGCACGTCGGCGAGGATCGCCAGGGCCTCGTCGAGCACCTCGCGCGTAATGTTCAGCGGCGGCATGATCCGCAGCACCGTGTCGTGCGTGCAGTTGATGTACAGGCCCTTGGCGAGGCACTGGCTGACGAGTTCGCTGCCGTTCTGCGCCAACTCCGCCCCGATCATGAGGCCCGTGCCGCGCACCTCGGTAATCAGGGGCGTCTCCTGCTTCAGTTCCAGCAGACGCTGCCGCAGGTAAGCGCCCATCCGCTGGGCGTTCTCCAGCAGGTTCTCGTCCTTGATGATCTGGAAGACCGCGCATCCGGCCGCCGCCGCCAGCGGGTTCCCGCCGAAGGTCGAGGCGTGCGTGCCGGGCACGAGGCTTGCGGCGACCTCCGGCTTGGCGCACATGGCGCCGATGGCCGTCCCGCCGCCGAGTTGCTTGGCCATGGTCATGATGTCGGGGACGACGCCGGGCACCTGGTATCCCCACCACGTGCCGCAGCGGCCGACGCCGGTCTGCACCTCGTCGAAGATAAGCAGCATGCCGCGCTGGTCGCACATCTCGCGCAGGCCCTTGAGCCACTCGACCGTGGCGACGTTGATGCCGCCCTCGCCCTGGATGGGCTCGACCAGGATGGCGCAGGTTTCCTCGTCGACGAGGCGCTCGACCTCGGCCATGTCGTTCAGCGGCGCGTACATGAAGCCCGGCACCAGCGGCCGGAAGCCTTCCTGGTACTTCGGCTG
>JAPLMO010000199.1 GCA_026386995.1 Planctomycetota bacterium
TGGGCGCAGGCGGTGGATGAGGAGAAGGTGCGCGCGGCAGCCGACGGCATGGCGGCCTCGGGCCTGGCGAATCACGGATGGACGTACATCAATATCGACGATTGCTGGCAGGGCGAGCGCAGGCCCCCCGCCTACGCCCTCCAGCCGAAGGGCAACTTCCCGGACCTGAAGGCCCTGGCCGGCTATGTGCATGGGCTGGGCCTTAAGATCGGCATCTACTCCACGCCCTGGAAGACCTCGTACGCGGGCTTTGCGGGCGGCTCGGCCGACACCGACGACGGTCGCATTCTCCAGAAGGGCCACGCGTTCGGGGCGGTCTCGTTCGCGGCGGCCGATGCCCGCCAGTGGGCCGAGTGGGGCTTCGATTACCTCAAGTACGATTGGCGGCCGAACGACGTTGAGCACGCCGGCGAGATGGCCGCGGCCCTGCGCGATAGCGGCCGCGACATCGTCTATAGCCTCTCCAACACCGCCCCCTTTGAACTTGCCCCGCAGTGGGCCGAACTGGCCAACTCGTGGCGCACCACCGGCGACATCGTCGATACGTGGGAGAGCGTCTCGGGCATCGGCTTTTCGCAGGACCGCTGGCGCCCGTTCACCGGGCCGGGCCACTGGAGCGACCCAGACATGCTGGTTGTCGGCCGCGTCGGGTGGGGGCCGAGCCTCCGCCCGTCGAACCTCACGCCGAACGAGCAGTACACGCACATCAGTTTGTGGTGCCTGCTGGCCGCGCCGCTGCTCCTGGGCTGCGACCTTCAGAACCTCGACGAGTTCACGCTAGGGCTGCTGACGAACGATGAGGTGCTGGAGGTGGACCAGGACCCCCTCGGCCGCCCTGGCACGGCCACAAGCCGTGCCGTGGCCGGCCAGGCCGGCCGCATCGCCGCCGACGGCCCGATGCAGGTCTGGGCGAAGGACATGGCCGACGGATCGAAGGCCGTCGGGCTCTTCAACCTCGACGATAAAAAGCCGCGCACCGTCACGGTCCGCTGGTCCGACCTCGGCATCTCCGGCCCGCACACCGTCCGCGACCTGTGGCGGCAGAAAGACCTGGGGATGTTTAACGAGAAATTCGAGGCGCGGGTGCTGGTGCATGGTGTGGTGCTGGTGCGGATTACCCGCGTTTCGTCAATGTCGTTTCGGCCTTGATTGGTCATTCGGTCCTTGTCATTCGTCATTCCGATTCCGGTGAGCGTGCTTGACGCATCCGCCCGCGCCCCCTTAGTATGGCGTTTACGGCACGCGGAGAGTCTATGCGCACCCTCATCGCCATTCCGGTCTACAACGAGGAAAAGCACCTCGAGCGGGTGCTGGCGGAGATGGTGCGATATTCGCCCGAAATCCTCGCGGTCGATGACGGCTCCACCGACTCTAGCGCCGAGATTCTCGACGAGCACCCGTTTGTTGAGGTCCACCACCACGACACCAACGAGGGCTACGGTCAGAGCCTGATCGACGCCTTCTGCATCGCCCTCTATCGGAAGTTCGACTGGGTTATCACGCTGGATGCCGACGAGCAGCACGATCCGGCGGCGGTCGGCATGTTCCTGGCCGAGGCCGCCAAGGACGACGCCGACGTCATCTCCGGCTCGCGCTACATGCCCGAGAGCCTGCGTCTCTCGCCCGTGCCCGAGGAGCGGCGGAGCATCAACGTCCTTATCACGCAGGTGCTGGCGGGCGTGACGCCGTACCGCCTGACCGATGCCTTCTGCGGCTTCAAGGCATACCGCGTGGCGGCCCTGGCGCGGCTCTCGCTGACGGAGAAGGGGTACGCCATGCCGCTTCAGTTCTGGGTGCAGGCGGCGCGGGCGGGCCTTCGGGTGCGAGAGGTGCCGATCAAACTGGTGTACGTCGATCCGTCGCGCACCTTTCGCGGCGGCCTGGACGATCCGCGGGTGCGCCTGCGGCACTACCTTGAGACCATCGACCGGGAGTTGGCCGCATGGCAGGCCGGCGGCGGGGCGGACGGCCTCGCCTGCCGCGTGACGGAGCCGAAACAGCGCGGCTCGCGCGGCGGGTCTCCCGACCTGCCGCGCAAACCGCTACCCGTCCCACCGCGCAGCGACGCGGAGGGTGGTCGATGAGCCCCATCACCCGCCAGTACTATCGCGTGCCGCGCGGCGACCGCGAGGTCTACATCCGCCCGCCGGTTGCCGAACTGCCGGCCCTGGTGGAGCAGAACCGGGTGCTAATCGCGTCTTACGATTTCAGCCTTGCGGGGCGGCCGGCCGGCGAGTTTCGCGCGGCTGCGCGGACCGAGATCATGCAACTTGCCCGCACGTACGCCGCGAAGTGGGGCTTTGCGGTCCAGCGCGAGTGGTCCGAGCCTGCGCCGATCATCATGACCGGCCACCAGCCGCCGCCGTTTCATCCGGGTGTGTGGATCAAGATTTTTCTGGCGGGGTCGCTGGCATCGGCCGTCGGCGGCGTTGGGCTGAACCTGACGGTCGACACCGATGAGGCCCGCGGGCAGGTGTATCGGTTTCCGGTCTGCCGTCCGGGCGAAGTTCATGTGGCCGAGGTAGCCCTGGCGCCGCCGCTACGTGGCGTGGCTTTCGAGGAACAGGGGGCCTCGGCGTTTGACGCCGGCGCGCTTGCCGCGGCCCTCGGCGATGTTCCGCCGGCCGTTGCCGAGCCGCTCAGCCGCTGCGGGACGAGCGTGCAGGCCGTAGCGCCTGCTGCGTCGAGCCTGGCCGAGGCGCTGGCCGTCGCCCGCCACAAAGAGGAAGAGGCGTTGGGTCTGCGGAACCTCGAACTCCCCGTTTCGGCCATGGCCGACACCGAGGCGTTTCGCCACTTCGTCGCGTGGATGCTGGCGGAGCACGAGCAGGTCTTTGCGGCCTACAACGGGGCGCTGGCCGAATACCGCCACGTTTACCACGAGCGCAGTGCCGCG
>JAPLMO010000355.1 GCA_026386995.1 Planctomycetota bacterium
TGCACGGGCCTCCTGGGCATCCACTGGCGGACGCGCGTGCTGGGCCCGAACGTCTCGGCCCTCGCCCAGGCGGCGTGGGACCAGAGCGCCTGGAACAAGCCGGGCGCCGCGCTTGCCGCAACGACGCCCGAACCGAAGGAAGGCCCCGAAGGCGGAAACGTCGCCGATTTCCCCCAGAATAAGATCGCCGGCACCGACGACCCGACGCTCTACCAGACCGTGCGCTACGACGTGGCGGCCTACCACCTCAAGTTGCCCGCCGGCAAGTACACGGTGACGCTCAAGTTCTGCGAGCCGCACTACAAGGAGGCGGGCAAGCGCATCTTCGGCGTGCGGCTCCAGGACAAGCCCGTTATCGAGCACCTCGACATCTTCGCCAAGGTCGGACAGAACAAGGCCCTCGACTACACCTTCAAGGATGTGGAGGTGCGCGACGACCGGCTAGCCATCGAGTTCGTGCCCGAGACCGAGTATCCGTGCATCGCCGCCATCGCCATCGAGGGTCCCGGCGGCACGAAGAAGATCAACTGCGGCGGCCCGGCGTACAAGGATTACGCAGCCGATCCGCCGGCCGGCAAGGACGCAATGCCCAAGGACAGGCTCATGCCCACCGGCGACTTCTATGCCGACTGGGCCCTGCACCAGTTCGGCCCGGAGGTGGCGAAGGAGGCCGCGGCGATCTTCGAGAAGACCGACGGCCGCACGCCCGAGGCGACCACGTGGACCAACGGCCCCGGCGGCATCGCGCCCAACAAGCAGCCGGTCGACGAGGTCCTCAAGGCCTACGCCTTCGTGGCCGACCTGGAGAAACTCCGGCCGCAGGTCAAGGGCCCGGGCAACCTCGAGCGGTTCGATTACTGGCTCGAAAACTTCCGGTACATGATGGCCATTGAACGCCTCAGGTGCGCCTGGAGCAAAAAGGACACGGCCGCCATGAAAGACGCCCTCGCCGACCTGCACAAGCACCTCCTTGCGACCGTCTCAACGCCCGGCGAACTCGGCACCGTGGCCAACTGGCAGCAGCACAACCTGCCGGAACTCAAACTGACGGGCTTGGAGACGGCCTATCGCGGCCCGATGCGGGTTATCGTGCCGACGGTCCGCACGGCGCTGGACGCAGGCGAGACGCTCAGCCTCAAGGTCATCATCCTTGCCGAGAAGCCGCCGCGCGATGCCTCCGTGTTCGTGCGGCCGCTCGGCAAAGGCGCGTTCACGAGAGTGCCGCTCGCGCCCGTGGCGCGCGGCGTGTATGCGGCGAAGATCACCCCGCCCGGCGGCGAGGACTTCGAGTATTACGTGGAGGCCGCCCCCGCCAATGGCGCCGCCGTCCGCTGGCCCGCCACGGCGCCGGAGATGAACCAGACGGTGGTGATAACAAGGTGAGCCGGCAACAGGCAGAAGTTCCTGGGCCGGATTATTTCTGTGGCGGATTTTCCTGTTGACTCGCTCGGCCGCAGTGGCTATCAAAGAGCGCGGCTGGAGGGATGCTGGAGCCAAGCAGACAGGGTTGCGGGGCTGGACTCTCTGTTCAGGGAGCCTGGCCCATGTTGTCTGATGGGCGATTGAGACACGTCAGCAGGCCGGGCGCCTCGCGGCAGACGCAGCACGTCACGTCGTAAAGGAGATGGCCATGGCCGCGTACCGTTCCGCTCACGAACCCACGAATGCTCCCAAGGCGGCAGGGCTAAGGGTGTACCTGGAAGAAGTCCGGCGCCTGCCGCGCATGGAGCCTACGGAGGAATCGCGGCTCCTGAAGCGCGTGGGCCGCGGCGACACCGAAGCCCTCGACGAAATGACCGTGCGGAACCTGGGCCTCGTGGCGGACGTCGTCGTCGACGAGCCCGCCGAAGACGATGCGATCTTCGACCGGCTGGAGCGCGGCAACCAGGCGCTGCTGGAGGCCATCGTGACGTTCGCTTCAAGCGGCGGCCGCGATTTCCGCTCGTACGCCCGGTCGCGTATCCTCCGCACGATTCGCGGACTGATGCAGTAACCCCGCACGCCGCTGCTATGCCTGACAGGCCTTTCGCCTTGAGCGGCCACCGCCCCCGTCTTATAATTCGCGTCCGAATCGTGTAGGGTGGGTGCTTTGCACCCGCCGATCAACGACGGAAAGGCTGAAAATGGCCAAGACGCTTATCTACAAGATTCTCAAGGACCACCTTGAGGACGGCAAACTGGCGGCCGGCTCGCCCATCGGCATCCGCATCGACCAGACCCTGACGCAGGACATCACCGGCACGATGGCCATGATGGAATACGAGGCCATGGGCGCCCCGAAGCCCGCCACCGACCTTTCGGTCAACTACGTCGACCATAACATGATGCAGTTGGGGTTTGAGAACGCCGACGACCACGAGTTCCTCCGCACCTTCTCGGCCAAACACGGAATGTACTTCTCGAAACCCGGCAACGGCATCTGCCACCAGGTGCACCTGGAGCGGTTCTCCGGGCCCGGCAAGACACTCCTGGGGGCCGACAGCCACACGCCGACCTGCGGCGGGGCTGGCATGATCGCCATCGGCGCGGGCGGCCTAGACGTGGCCCTGGCCATCGCCGGCCAACCGTTCTACCTCACCTGCCCGAAGGTCCTGCGCGTGAAGTTGACGGGCAAACTCCGGCCCTTCGTCACCGCCAAGGACGTGATCCTCAAACTCCTCTCGCTCCTGACCACGAAGGGCAACGTCGGTTGGGCGATCGAGTACGGCGGCCCGGGCGTCAAGGCGCTCGGCGTCCCCGAGCGGGCCACGATCACCAACATGGGGGCCGAACTCGGCGTCACCACCTCCGTCTTCCCGAGCGACGAGGTCACGCGGGCGTTCCTCAAGAACCAGGGCCGCGCGAAGGCATGGCGGCCCCTGGCGGCCGACCGCGGCGCAACCTACGACCGCGTTATCGAGAGCGGCCTGGCGAAGGTCGAGCCGATGGTCGCCTGCCCGCACTCGCCCGACAACGTGAAGACCGTCCGCCAGGTCGGCCGCATCGCGGTCAACCAGGTCTGCATCGGCAGTTGCACGAACTCCTCGGTGCGGGACCTTCTGACCGTGGCGGCCATGCTCAAGGGCCGCACGGCGCGGCCGGAGGTAAGTTTGGTGGTCGCCCCCGGCTCGCGGCAGGTGCTGGAGAACATCTCCCGCGGCGATGCGCTCTACGAACTCATCGCCGCCGGGGCGCGGATC
>JAPLMO010000227.1 GCA_026386995.1 Planctomycetota bacterium
GGGCGAGGCATGCCTCGCCCCTACGCAACTGCGGGCACTTGTACCTGCGTTCAGGCGATTTCGCGATAGACGTCCTCCGTCTGTGCGGCGATGGTGTCCCAGTTGAACGAGAAGGCGGCCTTGGCGCGGCCGCGCTCGCCCATCCACTTGGCGTGGGCGAAGTTGTGGAAGATTTCGTTGATGCCCCAGCAGATGGAGTTCGGATTGTCGTAGACCAGCAGCCCGTCGGTGCCGTGCGAGACGATGTCGCGCATGCCGCCGTTGCGGGTGGCGACCACCGGCTTCCCGGCGGCCCACGCTTCCAGGACGACGATGCCGAACGGCTCATTGCGGCTGGGGATACAGACGACGTCGGCCGACTTGTAGAGGTTGATGAGGTCGCTGTCGGCGCCCATCGCCCCGAGGAACCGCGTGGCGTGGGCGACGCCGAGTTCGTGGCTCCGGTGCTCCAGGGGCCAGCGCATGTCGCCGTCGCCGACGAAGACGACCTTCACGTCGCCGCGGCTCTTGAGGATGCCCGGCACGGCCTCCAGGAGGATGTCGGGGCCTTTCTGGGTGCTCATGCGGCCGACGAAGAGGACCATCGGCTCCATCGGGCCGATGCCGTACGTTTTCCGGCAGACGGCCGGGTCGATGAACCCGTCGAACCGCCGGCAGTTGATACCGTTATAGATGGCCCGCAATTTCCAGTCCGGCACGCGGTAGAGCCACTTGACCTCGTCGGCCAGCGCGCCGGAGACGGTGATGACGCGGTCGGCCACGTAGACGCCCTCGCCCTCGACGCTACGGATGCGCTCTGACTGGCCGTTGTGCAGCACGTTGCCGCAGCGGCCGTACTCGGTGGAGTGGACCGTCAGGACGGTCCTGTTGCCGCGGTCGTTCTTGCACTGCACGAGGCCTTTGGCGCAGAGCCAGTCGTGCCCGTGGACCATGTCGAACCGGTCGCCCTGGTGGGTCTCGACCTGGCCGAGGAAGTACACGAAACTGTTGCCCATGTTGTTCATCTCGGTGACGAAGTCGGGGTGGACCTGGATCGGGCAACGGTGATAGTGGACGTCGTCGACCAGGTCGTAAGGGGATTGCCCTTCGCCGACGCGCACGAAGACATGGACCTCGTGGCCGCGGCGCTGGAGGGCGGCCGCCAGTTCCGTCACGTGGCGCGCGCAGCCCCCCACGGCAACGGAGTGAAGGCTCTCCCAGGCAAAGAAGGCGATACGCATCCTTGTCCCCTACGCGCCGCGCGACCCCATGCTACGGGGCCGCAGTTGCGACTTGCGGCGCGGCGGGTACGGAGACCCGCCGCGCGAGTCCTCCTACGCGTTCCACCACGCGAGGTCAACCTTGGGGAACACCGTGTCGTGGATGTCGGCGTCCTCGACCTCGAACTTTTCGATCTCGCTGAGTTTGCCGAGGTACTCCGAGTCGGAGCCGAGTTTCTCGGCGATGTCGGTCAGGCACTCGAACCGCGAGACGTGCTGGGTGAACCGCTTGATGCCGTAATCGACCGCCTGTGCCCGCGTGATGACGAACGGCCAGTCGCTGGCCTGAAGGAGCAGGAGTTCGCGGCCGGCCTTCTCCAGGAGTTCCCGCAACTGCTTGCGCTTCTGCCAAGGCAGGTTGAAGGTGAGTTTGCCGAAGATGGCCTCGCAGCGGTACTCGACCTCCCACATCCAGGCGGTTTTGTCGTTGGCCCAGACGCGGTTGTCGCCGCCCTCGCCCCACGAGCCGGCGGGCATCGAGACGAGTTTGTCGGGCGGGTGCGCCTTGAGGAACTCGGCCGAGGTCTGAAGGTCGACGTCCGGGTCGGCGTTAAGCGTCAGCATGACGTCGCGCAGGAACTGCGGCCCCTCGAACCACCAGTGGCCGAAGAGTTCCGCGTCGAAGCACGCCGCCACCACGCCGTGACGCCCCGTCCGCCGGTGGTATTCCCACAGGCGTTCCTTGACTTGGTTGCAGAAGTGCTGGGCGTGCTCGAATACCTTGCTCTTGATGTCGTCGGGGTAGTAGGGGTTCTTCTGGCCCAGGTCGACGCCGGTGCCGGTGATCTTCCAGTACCGCAGGCCCCGTTTCTCGCCCTGCTTTTTGTGGAATTCCAGATAGACGCCGTTGGCCGGATATCCGCACACGCCCGACCAGACCTGCTTGCAGATTTCGGGGTCGCGGGCGAAGACGGCCATGCGGTGGGCGCTTGTACCGTCGCTGTTGACCCAGTGCGGCTCGTGGACGCTCCGCCAGCCGCGCTGCGGGTTGTTCGGGGCCTCGTCCCACGTGACCTTGTGCCAGGTGCCGTCGCCGTTGCTCATCCACTCGCTACGGCTCTGCTCGATGAGGTGGTTCTCGACAAAGAAGTGGTCGATCCCTTCGTCGGCCACGAGGTGCTCAATGCCCGGCCTGATGCGTGCGCCGCACCAGGGGATGGGCGGGCTCCAGTGGCCGCTGGGGCGGTACGCGCCTTCGGGCAGCCACATGCCGGTAGGCTTGAAGCTCAGAATACGCTGGCTGCTGGCCAGGCCGGCGCGAATCTGGGCCCGGACGGTCGAGTCCTCCATGAGGAGCGGCGTGTAGGCGTGCGTGGCGGTCGACGTCAGCATCTCCACGAGGCCCTGGGCCGCGCGGTTCGCGTAGGCCTTCGGGATGTCGCGATTGATCTTCTGGAACTGCTCGCCGAGTTTGGTGTACCAGTCTTCCCAGCGCGTGGCCAGCCACGCGAAGTGGGGCTCGCCCCGCTTCTTGAACTCCGCATGGTCCGAACGAGCCCGCTTGATGCGGTCCTCCAGGTACCGCTCGAACCCCTTCTTAAAGTAATCCTGCGAGAGTTGCTCCAGCAGAATGGGCGTCAGGCCGAGTGTCAGCCTTGGGTTGCCGTTGAGGAACTGACACTCGTCCAGGGTTGTCAGCAGTGGCAGATACGTTTCGGCCGCCGCCTCGTACAGCCAATCCTCACCGTGCGGCCAGATGCCGTGCCTGAGCACGTAGGGCAGGTGGCCGTGAAGCACCAGGCAGAAACTGCCAATCGCCATCGCTGTCTCCTTGATCGGCGCCGGACGCCGATGTCTTACGCAAAGATGATCATCCGCCTATCGTCCATTACCGTCAAGCCACCGACATCCGGTGGTGTTTGGCCTTCGCGGCGGCGCCGGAGAGCAGCCGCGGGGCGGTCAGGCTGATTGCTGGGGTTTCCGCCGCTTCCTCGATCGTTTCAGTCTGCGGCGCGGCCGCGGCCGTGGCGCTGACCGGCTTGATTACCGTCATGAGGCGCGCCGCGCCCGTCCGGGCGACGATTTCGCAGCACTGCCGCACGGCCTCCGTCACGGCGTTCCACTCGCCCTGGATGATGGCGCTGCGGCGCTGCAGATGGACCGCAAGGCCAGATTGTGCGAGCAGACGCTTGCACTCGCTGAAGGCGTCGGCCGCCAGGCGTCCGTCGCCCGTGATGCGGAACATCAGTTTCGCCTTGGCCAGCAGCGGGCTGGCGGCCGGGACGCGGGTCACTGGCACGGGGGCGGACACCGCCATCACCATCGTCGCCTTGGGCTTGGCCTGGCGCAGCGCGCCGTCCGGGTCGTAGGCGTTCAGCGTCTGCTCGACGATCTTGCTCCACGTGAACCGCGCCTCGACGGCGTACCGGCCATTCTGGCCCATCCAGCGGGCGCGGTCGAAGTTCGAGAATAGCGTCGTCAGGCCCCAGGTCACCGACTGGACCTGCGGGAAGATCTTCAGCCCGTTGACGTCGTGCCACACGTATTCGTTCGGGCCGCCGTTCTGCGTGACCACGACCGGCTTGCGGGCGCTCCAGCTTTCGAGCACCACGATGCCGAACGGCTCGTTGCGGCTGGGGACGCACAGGGTATCGCACATCTTGAAGAGGTTTACGAGTTCGGGGCCGCTACGGTATCCGAGGGACCGGACGGCGTTGCCGACGCCGAGTTGGCGGACGCGGTTCTCCAACGGGCCGCGCATCCCGCCGTCGCCGGCGATCACGAACTTCGCGCTGGGTTGGGCCCGCAGAACGGCGGGCATCGCCTCGACCAGGAGGTCGGGCCCTTTCTGCCACTCCAGGCGGCCGCAGAAAAGCACTGTCGGGTCCATCGGCCCGATGCTGTACCGCCTCTTCAGGCCGCCCTGGTCCACGGGCTCGTCGAACCGCTGCGGGTCAACGCCGTTGTAGACGACCGACGTCTTTTCCCGCGGCACTTCGTACATCCAGGCGATCTCGTCCCTGGTGGCCTGGGAGACGGTGATGATACGGTCGGCCCAGTACGTCCCGGCCCGCTCCTGGTCGCGGACGCGCTGCGACCGGCCGCCGGGGAAAGTGTTGCCGCACCGCGCATACTCAGTGGAGTGGATCGTCAGGATGGCGCGCCGCCCGCGCCCGCGTTTGATCCAGATCATCGCGTTGGCCGTCAGCCAGTCGTGGGCGTGGATGATGTCGAACGGGGCGCCCAGCGTGTCTTCGAGGATGAAAACGCGGTCGACGAACGCGCGACACATGTTGTTGATGTCGTCCACGAACTCCGGGTGGCTCACATAGGGGCACCGGTGATAGTGCACGCCGTCAATCAGGTCGTGGTACGTCTGGCCCGGCATCATCCGCGTGACGACGTGGACGTCATGGCCCTTGCGGGCTAGGCCGGCGGCCAGGTCCGAAACATGGGCGGCCACGCCTCCGACCGCCACCGAGTGGTACGACTCCCACGATAACACGCAAACACGCATGATTCTCTCCCATCTCTCAATCGAAGCAAACGTCCCGTATCCCCCTGACGCAAGCCCGCGCACGGCTTGGCCCGCCAGGCGGCACGCGCCGCCGTGCGGCCAAGACCGGTGGTTCGTCAGTTCTTCAAGGTCGTCATCTGCTCCTCGTAAACGGCGACGCACTTGCGGGCCGCTTCGTCCCACGTGAGGCGCCGGACCTCGGCCACCCCCTGGCGCAGCACCGCTTCCGAGAGTTCCGGATGGTTCAAGAGAGACAAAATCAGGTCCGCCATCCGGTCGACGTCCCAGAAATCGACCAGCAGCGCCCCGCGCGGCAACACCTCCGCGGCGCCCGAGGTCTTCGAGATCACTACCGGCACGCCGTGCTGGATCGCCTCCAGGGCCGTCAGGCCGAACGGTTCGCTTACCGAGGGCATCACGTAGACGTCGGCCGCGCGGTACGCACGCCTTACCTCTTCACCTCGCAGGAACCCCGTAAACCGCACGCTGGCGCCCAGGCCCATGGCGGCGACCTGCTCGACGGTACGCGGCCCGAGGTCGCCCCACCCGGCCATGACGAAGCGGACGTCGCCGCGCTTTGCGAGCACCCGCGCCGCCGCCCGCACGAAGAACTCCGGGCCCTTCTGCATGGTGATCCTGCCCAGAAAGAGCACGGTCTTCTTGCCATTGCCTGAGGACGCCGGCGGGGCGGGCCTGACCGGCTCGATCCCGTTGTGGACCACGCGCACTTTCTCGGGTGCGATGCCGTATCGCTCGACGATCGTCTGTTTCGTCCGCTGGGACACGGCGATTATCGCCTGCGCCCCCTGCATGCCGAGCCGCTCGATCTCGTACACCGGCCGGTTGACGTTCTCGCCCGAGCGGTCGAACTCGGTCGAGTGCACGTGCACCACCAGGGGCTTGCCGGTGCGGGCTGCGATCGCCAGACCGGCCGGAAAGGTCACCCAGTCATGCGCGTGGATGACGTCGAACGTCTCGTCCTTGACGATCTCGGCGCACCGCGCCGTATACTCCTCGATGCGGCCGACGAGGTCGCCCTCGTAGCCGCCGGCCGCCCCCGTGCCGACGACGCGCAGGGCCGGCGACACCACCGCCACGCAGCGCAGCGGCTCGGCCAGCCGCCCCTCGGAAAGGGCGGGGGGCTGCGGCATCGCGCGGCCGTACGGGCTGGTTACGGTGGACGGGACGGCCCGAAACTCAAGACTTCCCCCGTCATGCGCCGGGACCGTGCTTTCCGCGGAGAACTGTGCGGGTAGAGCCAGCACGCCTTTTTCCATTGCGATCGCCCTGGGAAGCACGAAGAGAATCTCCATATCACGGCGCATCATAGCCCGGGTCAGGCCGTGACAGGCCGTTCCGAGGCCGCCGCTTATGAACGGAGGAAATTCCCAGCCGAGCATCAACACGCGCACGGGGCCACCCGCTTCACCACTGGACCGATTGTCGTCGAGGCATGCCTTGCGGCGGAGCCGGCCGCCGATGCCGCATAGCCCTCACGGACCCGGCGGCAGGGGCAAGGCAGACCATGGACTCCCCAGCGCACGCGCCCGGCGTTTTCCACTGTGGTGCCGGGCGACGCCTCTTCGCACCCCTGTTTTCAAGGTATCGAATCGGCCGGACTATCGCCGATTCATTTCTTCGCGAAGTTGGCGCTCGGCTTCGAGCCAATTCTCCCGGTCGCGGCCGGGCTGGCACCCGCTCTTCGTCCAGATTGCGCGGGCACGCTCGGAGACCTGGTCGTGCGCCGGCGCAGCGTGACGGCCGGCGACGGTGGCGGTGGCGGTCTTCGTGGCCGGCGCCGCGGCGGGTTGGCTGAAGGCCGGGGCAGCGGCGGGCTTTATCGGAATCGAAGTCTTTGCGGGTGACGGCGGGGATGCGGGGCCGGCGCCCAGCGGACCCTTGCCGGCGGGCGATTCGGCCGCACGCGTCTTCTCGGACGTCTGCCGGGGGCGGCCGTTTGATGGTTTCTCGGAGTAGTTCCTGCTCATTTCACAATTCCTTTCTTACGTTCCTCGTTCGTACCCGCCGGCCTTTTCCGCTGCCCAGCCATCCCGGCAGCACCCGCTCCGCCGCGGCGGTCGGCCTTGCCTCGGGGCGAGTCTTTCGATTTGGTGTGTCGTCACGCCCCACATCCTCTATGCTAATGGCGCGCGCTGCCACGATGCTACAGGGTTGCCAAAAAATCCGGAACAACCGCTCGGCAGGATCTCCCCTGCATCGGGACGGCTATCGAGACCTACACGACGGGCATCATACGCATGGTTTCCCCCGCTACGGTCCGCTAAGGGACGGTGGGCGGCAATACGGGCCTAACGTTTACCGTGGGTGTATCGAAGATGGAATCGCTGGAAAGTCGACGACGGGCCATCAACAAACGCCGATCATACCGATACGCGCGCGGTTGTCAACAGAAAAATCCGCATAGAAACATCCCGCGAATTGAAAGGGCAGTAATGGGAGGAAGGGCAGCACGCCCGAGATAAAGCCTTGCCACGAATCTCGATGCGCCGGCGGCCGGCCTTACGCGATGACGTACCCCGGCGCCAGGGCCTCGCCGCTCGCGCGGTACCACTGCTGAAGGCGCTTGCGGCAATCGAGCAGCGTGTCGCGATACGCCGGGTCCGAGGCCAGGTTCTTCATTTCGCCGGGGTCTTTCTCCAGGTCGACGAGCATTTCGCGGTGCTCTCCCGTGTCGAAGACCGTGTACTTGAATCGGGCCGTGTGCAGCGCCCGGCAGTGGTGGCCCTCGACCACGAGCGAGTCTCTCCAGGACGCAGCCGTGCCGCCCTCGGCCAGGGGGCGGACGCTGCGGCCGGCCAGTTCCTTCTGGGGGGCGATTCCCGCGAAGTCGCACAGCGTCGGGATCAGGTCCAGCCCCGTCGAGACCAGGTGCTCGCGGTCCACAAGCCCTGGCCGCGTCACGCCCTTGAGGCTGACGATGAAGGGCACCCGCTCGGACTCCTCGTAAAGCACGGACTTGTGCTCCAGGCGATGCGACCCGTCCATGTCGCCGTGGTCGCTGGAGAAGACGAC
>JAPLMO010000306.1 GCA_026386995.1 Planctomycetota bacterium
GCGGCGTTTCGCGGCACGCGCATGGTCTCGGTCATCCCGTTCGTGGCGGCGTTGGAGGACCGGCTCCGTTACGACGGCCTCATGGCCCAACTCGACAACCTCTTTCCCGACGAGGGCTGGGCCGCTGCCCGGCGGCGGGTCGACGAGGCCCGCCGCACCGTTCCCGCCGACCCGGCCGGCAAAGCCGGCGCCGCCAAGCGGATTCGCGACCTCCGGGCGGCCCTGACGGCCGTCGAGGAGCGCCTGGCGATGAACCTGGCCTCGGCCGCCGGCGAACCGAAGATCGCCGAAGGGACGGACGAGAGGTCCCGCCGCATCCGAGCCCTGGCCGCGGAGCCCATGAAGTTCCTCGAGACGTATTACGATAAGACCGCTGGCATGGACGCCCGCATGGCGCACCTCAGGGGACGCATCGCCGGCCGCATCTGCCTCGTCGGCCACTACGCTTCCGGCATGGACCTCCACGCCACCCCCATCGGCAACGACGTGCCCGGCGTGACCGTCTATCCCTTCGGCATCCAGACGATTCTTTCGGGGATCGCCTTCCAGCCCCTCGGCCGCCAGGCGGAGTGGATGCTGATCATCCTGGCCGCGGGCCTGGTCGCGACGACACTTCACCTCTCGACGTGGCGCGGCGTGGCGGCGACGCTCCTTCTGTCGTTGGCGGTGATTGCGGCGGCGGCGATTGCGGCCAGCCAGGTGGCCATCCTGCTGCCCGTGGCCGGGCCAGTCCTGGGCATCGTCATGGCCTTCGCCGGCGTAACCACCTACCGGCAACTGACCGAGGCCAGCGGCCAGCGCTGGATCACCCGCGCGTTCCAGCAATATCTGTCCGAGGAACTCCTCGACGAAATCCAGCGCGACGCCGAGAGCCTGCGACTGGGCGGCGAACGCCGCGAGATCACTTTCCTATTCAGCGACATCGCCGGCTTCACAACCCTGTCGGAGAAACTGGAGCCCGAACGGCTCGTCGCGCTCCTGAACCACTATCTCTCGGCCATGACCAACATCATCAAGGCCGAGAAGGCCAAACTCGATAAGTACGAGGGCGACGCCATCCTGGCACTCTTCGGCGCACCTGTGCGCACGGCGGACCACGCCCTGCGCGCCGTGCGGGCCGCTCTTGGCATGCAGGCGGCCCTACCGGCCGTCAACGACGACCTCGTACGCATGGGCCTCGTCTCGGAAGGAACCCGCCTGCGGGTGCGCATCGGATGCTCCACCGGCCCGGCCATCGTCGGCAACTTCGGCTCGGAGACCCATACGGACTATACCGCCATGGGCGACACCGTCAACCTCGGCGCCCGACTGGAAGAGGCCAACCGATACCTCGGCTCCAACATCCTCGTGCCGGAACCCACGGCGGCGGCATGCGGCAAGGCGATCCTGTTCCGCCGCCTCGGCCCGGCCCGCATCCGCGGCAAGAACATCCCCGCCGTGCTCTACGAGCCGCTGGCGGTGGAACCCGCCCCGGAAAACCTCCGGGCGGTGGCCGAGGCGTTCGGCCGCGCAATCGACGCCCTCCAGGCCAAGGACCTGGACGCCGCCGAGAAGGCCCTCGCGGAACTTCTGGCCGTGCGCCCCGACGACAGGCCCGCACATATCCTCAAAGAGCGTATCGCCGCCATGCGGGCCGGCATCGAGGCCCCCGACGAACCCTGGAACCTCGCCAAACCCAAGTGATGCCGTAAGCCAACCGCACCCGCCGCCCTTTCCTTTTCCGCAATTTTCGATGCCCATTGCACGAAGCGGGCCGCCGTGTTAGCGTGGATTAAATGGCGTGTGGATTGCAGGGCGGCGCTCGCGACGGCCGCCTGAGCACATTTCGACCGAAAGGGGCCGGCCATGAGAAGTCTGCGACTGCTGTCTATCTGCCTGTCTGCTGCAATACCCGCCGCTGCGTTCGTGGCGGCCGGAGCATGCCTGGCGGAGCAGGCCGAGAGGGCGAAGACGAGTTATGCACCCGTAGATATCCAGGAAGACTTCAAGGCCACGATGTCCAGGATGCAGGCCGCCAAGGCCGCCATCGAGGCGCGACAGAAAGCCTTGCTGGAAGAGCGCTACGACCTGGCGAACCGGCCCGCCCCGAACGTAACCATGTCGCGCGGCAAGAGCGTCCAGGAAGGCGTGCGGGTGAAACTGCCCCCCGGCATGACCTGGGAGAAACTTGCCGACCTCTCGCCCGCCGAGATCCGCGAGAAAGACCTGTTCCCCAAGGGCCTGCTGCCCCTGCCCTTCCCTAACCAGCCGGAAGGCGGCATGCTGTTCCCCAAGTACCACATCGAGGAAATCAAGAAACAGACCGGCCGGGACCTCGCGCGGTTCGACCTCGACCACGATCTGCCCGACCACTTCCTCCCCGAGTTTCCGCCGCCCATCTACCTGACCACGCGCCCCGACCTCGGCGACGTCTCGCAGGGCAAGGTCATCACGAGCGATAACTATTATGAACTCTTCAACGGCCTGCTGAACCCGAAACAGTTGGAGGGCCTGCGGCTGCTCGTGACGCCGTTCCCCCAGCAGCAGTTCAACGCCACGGAGGACCGGCGCACGGTGCGGCCCAGCCTTGGCGTCACGTGCTTCGACTGCCACGTCAACGGCCACGCCAACGCCGCAACCCACCTGGTGGGCGACATCCGCCCGCAGGAGTACCGGCATCGGATCGACACGCCATCGCTTCGCGGCGTGAACGTGCAGCGCCTGTTCGGGTCACAGCGGGCGATCAAGACGGTGGAAGACTTCACCGAATTCGAGCAGCGTGCGGCCTACTTCGACGGCGACCCCTCAATTGCCACAAAGAAGGGCGTCAACATTCTGGAA
>JAPLMO010000144.1 GCA_026386995.1 Planctomycetota bacterium
CCGCCCGCCCCGAAGGCCAGGGCCTGCGCGAGTCCATGCGTGCTATCGAAGACCAGATCGGCGTCCAGGACCGCGCCTTGGGCGGCTATCGTGCCATTGCCGAAAAGGTTGCTCGGCGACGCATAAAGCGTCTTGGCGCTGACCTGTCCCCCGTTGGTGACGGTCAGCGTGCCGGCGCCGTTGTAGCCGACGTCCAGATCTCCCAAATTGGTCCATTTCGATCCGATGCCGTCCACGGTCGCCGTGCCGCTGGAGCTGCCGTAATAGCCAAGGTAACCGCTTGTGCTGGAGACCTGCCCGCCATTCTGGATATTCAGCGTGCCGGTGCTCCGGTAACCGACGTACAGAGTCTGTGAATTGGTCCATTTCGACCCTATGCCGTCCACGGTCGCCGTGCCGCTGGAGCCGCTGTAATAGCCAAGGTAACCGGTTGTGTTGGAGACCTCGCCGCCGTTCTGGATATTCAGCGTGCCCGTGCCGCGGTAGCCGACGGACAGTGAACCCGAATTGGTCCAATTCGACCCGATGCTGTCCACGGTCGCCGTGCCGTTGGAGCCGCTATTATAGCCAAGATAGGCGGGGGCTGTAGATGTAGTGCCGAAGACTTGGCCGCCGTTCTGGATATTCAGCGTGCCCGTGCCCGAATAGCCGATGTACCGGACGCTGGAACTCGAGAGCGTGCCTCCGGTGATGGTATAACTGCCGTTGCCGGCTGCGTTATAGCCCAGGTAAAGAGTTGCGGCCGAGTTTGTGCCGGCAGACTGGGTAACTGCGCCTTTCCCGCTGTAGCCTACATACTCCGTGGTGACGGACAAGTCGTGGCTGTTGGGCATGTTCAGTGTCATGGCGCCGGTGGCATCAATCGTGAGTGACGTCAGGACATCACTGGGATTAAGGGTGTTGTAGTAGGTCACCGTTCGGTCGGTGGTATCGCTCTGAGTGAGGTTGACGAAGTCACCGGCCAGCGGCTGGCCGCTGGGGGTCCAGTTGCCGCTCGTGTCCCACTGCCCGGTGCCGTCTGTCCAGTACTTGTCGGCTGCCGTGGCCGCCGGCGCCAGGCAGAGCAGCGCCGCGAGAAATGCCAATGCGGCCGCCAGGCGCACGGCCGCCGGGACGGTTCTGCGAGAAAATCTCCTCATGGCAAGCCCCCCTTCTGCCTCGCTCTTCAGCCAGCGGGCGCACGGACCGAAAGGCCAAACGGCGTATGGTCGTCCTCAAGGGGAAATATACATCACATTCCTCCAAAGTCAAGCGACTTGGTAAAGCAGTTCAAAGTTCCAAGTTCAAGGTTCAAAGCCTGCCGGCCATGCTTAAGGGCGGGTTCCCGCTTCCCACCTTTGCGGCGTGAGGCCCTTGTTGCGCTCTCCGGCCGACTGCCAAAATGGCAGTCCCTGAGGCCGCCGGGGGGGGCGAATCACCCGAAATCAGGGACAGCGCCAACGCCGCCCGGACCCCCGACCCCGCCCGGCGAAACCGACTGGCGCTGTCCCTGATTTATTTTCCGGCCTGTGAAAGATTTCACGAACGTAAGTGTTTTTGCAAAAGTGCCACTTACGTCGCTTGCGACTCGTCAAAAACCGCTCCGAAAGGCTCAAAACGCTATCAAGTTCTGATCAAAAACTGACAAAACTGATCAAAAAGGACCGGGTTTTGTCTTGCCCATCTTAACATTTTAGCGCGCCACCCCCTCTGGCGCTAGCGCCAAGGCCGTTTTTGCCCTTTCGGACCCCCCAAAAGGGGGTACGCCGCTCTAATAATTGACGTAAGTGTTTCTGCAAAAACGCGACTTACGTTCAACTGCCAAAATGGCATAAAGGCGGGATTCGGGAGCCGGGATTCGGGATTCGGCAAATGCCAAACGGCGTAAAGGCGGGAACCCCGCGGCACATTTAGCCGGCGACTTCGCCCCGGCGAATCTTCGACTCCGTTGCCGCACGCCGTCGGCCCCGGGCGGCCGCAAACAGCCAGCCGGCCGCCGTCCGCAATTTCCTCAGAGGGAAGTAGCCTCTCGCGCTACTCGCCGCCGGGGGGCTCGCGCTCGTAAAGCGGTTCCTTGACCCATTCCGGGGGAATCTTCTCGCGTCGGACCCGATAGACGACGAATTCGCCGCCCTCTTCCGGCCGCTGCGGCGTAGCCGGATACACCTGCTCCAGGTACGGCCGGTCCCTGAGCGACCGGACCCATGGGATGGGCAGCCCGCGAGGCTCGATGTCCGGCTCGGCATGGTCTATGAAACGGGTCGGGTGGATCGCGATATACTGGACGTGGAGGTGGTAGAGGATGCGGGCCTGTTTCTCCTCGGGAGAGGTGAACAGGTAGCGCGGGTACACCGCCGCCCACATGATGGGCCGGCCGGTGGCGGCCGTGATGTTGAACTCCATGTACATGATGCGGTCGCTAGGCGCGGTGTTGGCCTTAATCCACTCGAAGCCCGCGACCACGGGGTGCGGCAGGATGCGCAGCGGCCGCACGTATGCTGGGACCGTGGCCGCCTGCCCGAGCATCGCCAGGACAAGCGTCGCGCCGAGGATGCGGCCGGGCCACCGGCCCCAACCTGTCGCCGAGAACAGCCGCGTGCGGGCCAGCAGTCCTCCGCCCAGCAGGACGGCAAAGATCGCTGCCGGGTGGAAGTACCGGATGTCGTAGGCGATATTCATCAGGGCGATGAACGCCGCCGTGTAGAAGACCAGCGGCAGGCCGGCCGCCAGCATCTCGGCCGTCACCAGATCGGGCAGGCCCCCGAGGGCCGACCGCAGGCCCGACTGGCGCACGCGGCGCAGCACACGCACCACGGTGCGGCCGAGTTCCCAGACGGACCACGCCAGGCCCGCCGCAAGCGCCAGGATTCCGGGCACGCCGAACGTCCGGACGACCATCAGCGGGTCGAAAATGTCCATCGGGATGGCGCTCTTCCTGGTCGCGGGGAGGGCCGCCATCAGCTGCACCTGGAATGCCTGAGGTGGCTCGATGAACATGAGCGGCCGGCCGAAGTGCTCCCACCGCCACAGCATGTCCGGCAGGAACACGACGAATGCGAGGCCCGCGGCCAAGGCGGTGCGCCAGAGGCGCTGGCGCCACGTGTCGCCCATGAGGAGGAATGCCGCCGCGAGGAGCGGCGGCGCGAGAACGCACGCGCTGGCCTGTTTCAGGTAGAACATCGCCGCCAGCGCCAGGCCGAGCCAGACGGGCCGCCGCGCCAGGATAGAATAGACGGCGGCAGCGGTCGCCGCGGCCGCGGGAACCTCCATGTAAAACACCATGCCAAACAAGAGGTTAAGCGGCATCGTGGCCGATAAGGCCCACGCCCACCATCCGCCGGCGTTGCCGTAGAGCTGGCGGCCGGCCATGTATGTGAACATCATCAGCGCGAAGGCGTAACCCAGTTGGTAGCCCTGCGCGATTGCAAACGACGGGCGGCCGTAGACCTTCCACAGCATCACCAGGGCCAGGTGCCAGCCCGCCGAGTCGAAATAACGGATTGCGCACTGGCCTTCCGGCGGATACGCGGGGTCGTACACCACGCGGGTGTCGGGCCAGGGGGTCTCGAAGTAGACGGTCGCGCGGCGCCAGTGGTGGGCCTCGTCGCCCAGGTTCGGCCCCGTGCCGATCGCCCAGACGAACAGCATGGCGCACACCAGGGCGCTGGCTAGTGCAGCCAGGCCGATCTGGGCGCGGCAGCCGCACCTCCCGCCCGAGGCCGTTGATGACGCCGGCAAGTCCGCAGTGAGGTTATCCATGGATGTTCAGGCCGAGCTTTCTTGTGGCGGCTGATTTCAGATAGATAGTATTGAAAAACGGCAGGTTGTCAAGGTTCCGGCTCCGTTCCGGCTCCGTGGCATCCAGGGTCCGTGGCAGGTTCCGGCCACCTCTCAGCGGGCCGGGGCCGTGGTGAAGGGGTTACCGGTGGATGGGAACCTGTGGATGGGGACCTTGACTGCCGTAAGTGCGGATGATACACTCCGCCGCCATTGTTCAAAGTCTCTGTATGCGGCGAAAACATCGCCGAGCGAAAAGGGAGGATGCACCGGGATGTCCTGGCTTTTCGCGTTCGCGTTGAAGTTGCGTGGGTGCGCCTTAAGGCTTCATCATGATCTGCGCGTTTGGGCCTATCGGCGGCTGGGGGCCCAGATTGGACGCAACGTCCGTCTGTACGGCGACATCGATGGCGTGAACCCCCAGTTGATCGCCATCGGAGAGAACACTGTTATTGGCGCTGAGGCCCGCCTCATAGCCCACTGCCCGATCCGAGGCGGCAGGGGAGTTAAAGTCGGGAGAAACTGTTTCATCGGCTATGCGGCCCTCATCCTGCCGGGCGTGACCGTGGGCGACAACTGCATCATCGGCGCCGGCTCGGTGGTGACGCGCGATGTGCCGGCGGGCTCGATCGCCGCCGGGAACCCCGCCCGCATACTGCGGCAGCGCGACCCCCAGGAGATTGTGCGCTTCGTAGAAAAGATCGAGACCGGCCAATCGATTGGCAGTCCGGAATCTCCGCCCCAGTCTTAGTTTTCAACCGAGGGGCAG
>JAPLMO010000099.1 GCA_026386995.1 Planctomycetota bacterium
AGGCCCTGACGGAGGCGGTAGCGGACGATCACGCCCGCCTGAGCCGCGAACAGCGGCTCCTGAGGGGCTTCGTGCGGGCCACGGAACTGCCGATTCGGTTATAGATCGTCGCGACATTAGTTTTACCGGACTCAATAGCCCCCCGTGAATACACGGGGGGCCGAACGGATCGGGCCCCTGCCTTCCGATTGTGGCGTGGCCCCCGATTCGCGCGGCGGGTCAGGAGGCCCGCCGCGCAAAACCTTGAAGGTAGCGATGTCGTCTTGAAGGTAGCGCTGTCATACTGAAGGATACCTATGATCCGCTCGCGCATTCTGGGGACGGGGCACTATCTGCCGCCGAAGGTCGTCACGAACTTCGACGTGATGAAGATGATGGAGACCACCGACGAGTTCATCGTCGAGCGGACGGGCGTGCGCTGCCGCAGGCACGCCGAGGCCGGCACGAGCGCCTCGGACCTGGCCGTGCCCGCCTGCCGCGCGGCCGTCGAGGACGCGGGCCTCGCGATGGGCCAGATCGACCTCTTGATAATGAACACGATCACGCCCGACCATGCGGACCCCGGGTGCGCGTTCTTCCTGCAGGCGAAACTGGGGCTGCCGGGCATCGCCGTCATGGACATCCGGCAGCAGTGCGCGGGGCTCATCTACGGCCTGGCTATCGCCGACCACTTCGTCAGGGCTGGCACGTATAGGCATGTGCTGGTAGCGTGTTCCGAGGTCCTCTCGAAGCGGATCGACGGGTCCAACGACGGGCGCAACATCGCCATCCTCCTCGGAGACGGGGCGGGGGCGGTGGTCGTCGGCCCGTCGGACGACCAGCGCAAGGGCATCCTCTCGACGATCCTTCACGCCGACGGCGCCGGCGCCAAGGCCCTTTACACGGCGGCGCCGGGCAGCGCGCTTGGCCGCATGGAGCATATCACGAAGGACGACATCGACGCCGGCCGCGTGCACTTCCGGATGGACGGCAAGGCGGTGTTCGAGAACGGCGTGGCGCGGATGTCGGAGGCCGTCCTGGAATCGCTGAAGGCCAACGCGCTTAATCTGGAGGCCATCGACGTCCTCGTGCCGCACCAGGCCAACCTGCGGATGCTGGAGGCGATCGTGGCCCGCATCGGGGCGCCGGCCGGGAAGGTCTTCGTGAACGTCGAGAAGTACGGCAACATGTCGTCGGCGTGCCTGCCGGTCGCCCTGGACCAGGCGCGGAAGTCCGGCATGGCCCAGGGCGGAAGCCTTGTCCTTCTGGTGGCGTTCGGGTCGGGTTTCGTGTGGGGCTCGGCGCTAGTGCGCCTGTGACGCGGTCTTCGCGGCCGCCATCTGGCGCAGTTGGTAGCGTTTGATTTTGCCGGTCGCCGTCTTGGGCAGGGCGTCGACGAACTCCACCCAGCGCGGATACTTGTACGGCGCGGGGCCTTTCCGGACGAACTCCTGCAACTCCTTCGCAAGTTCCGCCGACGGTGGGTGCCCGTCCTTCAGGACGACGTAGGCGTACGGTTTGACGAGGCCCTCCTCGTCGGTGGCGGCGGCCACGCCGCTTTCGAGCACGGCCGGGTGGGCCTGGAGCAGCGCCTCGACGTCGCTCGGCCAGACGGCCATGCCGCTGACCTTCATCAGGTCGTCGCTGCGGCCGGCGTACCAGTAGTAGCCGTCGGCGTCGGCCCTGTACTTGTCGCGGGTGTTGATCCACTCGCCCATGAATGTCCGCTTGGTTTCCGCATGCTTGTTCCAGTAGCCCGAGGCGATGCTGTCGCCGCGGATGAGAAGGTTGCCGATCTCGCCCGGGGGAACGTCCCGGCCGTGGTCGTCCACGATCCTGGCCTCGTAGCCCGGGACGACCAGGCCCGTGCTGCCGGCCTTCGCCTGGCCGGGCCTGTTGGAGATGAAGATATGGAGAATTTCGGTTGACCCGATTCCGTCCAGGATCTCGACGCCGAAGCGGTCGCGCCATTTCTCGAAGATGGGCTTGGGCAGCGGTTCGCCCGCCGAGACGCACATCCGGGCGCCCCCGAGGCTGGTTCGCCCCGTCTTCTCGGCGGCGTGCAGGAGTTGCGCGAAACTCGTCGGGACGCTGTAGAAGACCGTCGGCCGGTGCCTGTCGAGCGTCTCGAACACCTTGTCGGGCGTCGGCCGGTCGGGCAGAAGCACCGTCGTCCCGCCCACGCGCAACGGAAAGTACAGGCCGTTGCCCAGGCCGTAGGCAAAGAACAACTTGGCCACCGAGAAACTGACGTCTCCTTCCTCAAGGCCGATCGTCTGCCGGGCGTACAGGTCCGCCGCCACGATCATGTCGTGGTGCAGGTGGATGGCGCCCTTGGGGAAGCCCGTGGTCCCGGAACTGTAGAGCCAGAAGGCCGCGTCGTCCTTGCTGGTGTCGGCGGCCTCCAGCGTGGGGGAGGCGGCCGCAAGGGCGTTCTCAAGGTTAGGGCAGCCTTCGGCCTCGCCGCCCGCGACGAGGATGTGATGGAGGTGCCGCAGGTTGGGCCGGATGCCCGCGATGCGGTCCAGCAGCCCCGCATGCACGACGAGGACTCGCGCGCGGCTGTCGTTCAGCAGGTACTGGTAATCGGGAGGCCCCAGGAGCGTGTTCAGCGGAATGGAGACCGCCCCCATCTTCATTGCTCCGAAGAAGGCGAACACGAACTCGGGGTTGTCGGGCATGAGGATGGCCACGCGCTCTTCCATCCGCAGGCCCAGCGTCTTCAGGACGTTGCCGAAGCGGTTGACGCCTTCGCAAAGGGCGGCGTACGTGACGGTCCTCTCGCCGCACAGGAGGGCGGCTTTGTCGCCCCGGCCCGCGGCGATGTGCGAATCGACGAGGACGGCGGCCGCGTTGAGCCGTTCCGGAATCTCCAGGGCCGACATACGGGTTCCCTTCCAGGGGGGAGCAAAGGCGAATGGTAAGCGATGGCCCTGCGCCGGTCAAGGTGTATGTCGCATGCCCGGATGCCGGCGGATTGGCGGCAAATGGGGTACAATCAAATTTCCGCGCAGAGGCGTATTTTAATGCACACGTACGGCAATTGTGGTATGGTGTAGAACATCCGAACCATTATGAGACGGGCGAACCGGGGGGAAGCCTGAGCCCGTGAACAAACGACCGGAGGGATTGTCTCCGTGACGCATGCGGCCGAAACGAGGAACATGGCGCTTTTCTGCGACTTCGAGAACATTGCGCTCGGGGTCCGCGACGCCAACTACGCCCAGTTTGACATGAACAAGGTGATGGAGCGGCTCCTCCTGAAGGGGAGCATCGTAGTCAAGAAGGCGTACAGCGACTGGAGCCGATACAAGGAGTTCCGGCCGGCGATGCACGAGGCGTCGTTTGAGTTGATCGAGATTCCGCACGTTCGCCAGTCGGGCAAGAACTCGGCCGATATCCGCATGGTGGTCGATGCGCTGGACCTGTGCTACACGAAGCAGCACGTGGACACGTTCGTCATCATCAGCGGCGACTCGGATTTTTCGCCGCTCGTCAGCAAACTGCGGGAGAACAACAAGTTCGTTATCGGGGTGGGCGTCAAGAAGTCGACCTCGGACTTGCTGATTGCAAACTGCGACGAGTTTATCTATTATGACGATCTGGTGCGTCCTCAACCGCCCCGCGGAAGGACGCACTCTCCCGCCGCCGCCAAGGCGGGACGGGCCCGGACCGCCAAGGTCGTGCCGCCGGCCGGGGCCGCCCCGGCCGCCCCGGCTGTCCAGCAACCCGTCGGGGACAAGAAGCGGGAGGCATGGAACCTGATCGTCGAGACCTACGAGGCCCTCGTGGAAGAACGCGGCGAGGGAGAGAAAATCTGGGGCTCCATGATCAAGCAGACCCTGAAACGCCGCAAACCAGGATTCAGCGAATCCTACTACGGGTTCAGGTCTTTCGGGCAGTTGCTGGAGGAGGCGGAGGCCCAGGGCATCCTTCAACTGGAACGCGACGAAAAATCGGGCGGGTTCATCATCAAGAGTTGCCACGCCGCTTGACGGACGCCCGCGGGGCGTTCCGGACAATGACAATAGGCTGGGGGAATGCACGTAACAGAAAGGGAGTCACACAATGGCGCAAAGATCAGAAGCATCCGAGGCGGCTTTCGGGTTCGGCCTTCTTTCGGACCAGACGCGGCTGGGCATCCTGAAGGTGCTGACCGCGGGCCCGAAGAACGTTGCCGGCCTGTGCAAGGCGATCGGCGTCAAGCAGCCGACGGCCAGTCACCACCTCGGCCTCCTCAGGATGGGCCGGCTGGTGATCGGCACCCGCAAGGGCAAGTCGGTCATGTACTCGACCGACAGGGCTTGCATGAAGGAACTGGCGGTCGCGCTCGCAAAACTTACGCCGAAGGCTTAGTACTACAACGCTAATAGCAGATTTGCGCGGCGGGTCTCCGTACCCGCCGCGCAAAGTAGCGTTGTAGTGTCAGGCCGCGCGTTGATTTCCGAAACGCCGGGTGGCGTTGCACCTCTTGACGGTCCACCGCTCGACAACGCCACGCGAGCCTTTGTGCTCCGGCGCTCCCGGCCCGTTGCGGAAGAAAGTGCCGTCCTGGCATCGCCATTGCCTTGGCGCGGCGGGTGCTCGCCTAGGCGGGTAAACTTCGACCGGCCGCGCCAAGCGGCGTTGCAGTACCAGGCGCCGCCTGTGCTGCCTGGCGACGGCGCTTCTTGCGCCCGCGCTGCATCCCGTCGTGTTCGCTGAACCCGCCGCCTACCCGCCTGCACGATCTTGCCGACGACGTCGCCGTTGGCGCTGTGCGGCGTAAAGCCGAGAACCTTGTCGCCGGTGTTGATGACGAACCAGTCGCCGAGCCTGAGCGGCATGTCGACCAGGTCTCATACGCCGCTGATCTCGCGCAATTTGGCCACCGTCAGGCCTGCGGCCGCATCGCCGCCGATGAGCAGGTTGTTGCCCGTCAGGCCGGTCATGGTGTCGCGGCCCGCGCCGCCGATAAG
>JAPLMO010000273.1 GCA_026386995.1 Planctomycetota bacterium
AGTCATGGGGGTAGACCCGGCGAGTTGCCCGGCATTCGTAGTATCCGCACCAAAGGCGATGGCCTCTTTACTGTCGAAATTGTAACCGGGTGCGACGCCGGTACCCAAACCGGGATAGTTAGGGAGGAGTTGGTTTACCGAGGAAATAGTGTCCCCGCGGTCACCATTTAGGAAAGTATTCAGAACGCCTGCACCAATCGCGAACGACGGCGCCCTGGCGTTGTTGGGGAAGGCATTTGCCGAGACAAAACTGATATAGGTCTTGGTTCCGTTTACGAACGAGTTCGTCACGGAAGGGTCCAGCGCCCGCCACATGCTCAAATGGTCAGCACGGCCGGCGGCGTTCAACCCGTCATTCATCCCGACGTAATTCCCGCTGCTGGGCAGGTTGGCGTAAGTGGCGGTAAAGGGGTTGGGAGTCACACTGTCGCCTAGAATAACCCCTGAGACGACACCCGCCGGCTGGACCGACACGAATCCACCATTATTCGCATGGGTGTACCACGGGACTTCCGGCCCCCCATTTGGGGCGAAGCCGGTCCCGCCATTCTGCCCACTTAGATCAGCCTTTGAGGTGTAGTCAAACGGCTCATAGACGAGCACTGTGGCTTGTGCGGTGAAAACGAATTCACCGAACACGATTGCCACCAAGAACAGGACAAATAAGACCTTGACACATTGAACCGAGCGATTCATGACTTTCTCCTTGTACGTGACTATGCCTGGCCCTGTTTCCGTGTGAATGGTTCGAACGCTCCCCTGCGAGTGCGCAGGAGGCGCCTATTGCTACTCAAGGAGCAATGTGTTGACGGCCTGACTGTCATCAAGGCCCCCCAAATCCAACCGCCCAGACCCGCCACCCCCTGTGGGTGGCCGAATGAGATTTGACCTGAGCGTACAGCGTGGGGAAGTATAATCCATATTGTGAACGAAGGCAAATCGCGAAGAGATGTTTTTTGTTGCTCCGACAGCGGCCCTTCTGGCAGGCCTGCCCAAATTGCCCAGATTGCCAATCTTATAGACTTCGATCCCCCGGAATCGCCGCAAGGCAGTTCCTTGCCTTTGTTTAGTTTTTCACTCTACATTCCGCACTCTGCGCTCCGGTTCTCGGTTGCCGCCGGTCCACCCCGCGGCAGTGCCGCGGTCTTGTTTCTGGTTCCCTGGCCTGCCCGCCTCTGGCGGGTTCCCACTTTCCACCTGCGCCGTTGCCTTTGTTGAGTTTTTCGCTCTGCATTCTGCACTCCGCACTCCGCACTCTTCATTTCTGTGCCTCCCGCCCCCCCTAAAAGGGGACACCTATGAGGCCTGTGAAAGATTTCACGAACGTAAGTGTTTTTGCAAAAGTGGCACTTACGTCAATTGCGACCCCTCAAAAACCGACTCAGAAGGCTCAAAACACTATCAAATTCCGATCAAAAACAGTAAAAAGTGATCAAAAAGGCTCAAGTTTCGTCTTACCCATCTTAACATTTTAACGCGCCACCCCCTCTGGCGCTAGCGCCAAGGCCGTTTTTGCCTTTTCGGACCCCCAAAAAGGGGGTGCGCCGCTCTAATAATTGACGTAAGTGTTTCTGCAAAAATGCGACTTACGTCAAGGGCCAAAACGGCAGCCGAGAAAGTTCAAGGTTCAAAGTTCAAAGTTCAAAGTGAACGGCGAACGGCGGGAACCCGCCCTTAAGACTGGCGGGCAGGCCCGGCAACGTACGGATGTTCTGCTTTCCGGCTTGACGGCGGCACCCCGCATGCCTCAGAATGGCCTTATTGCCACAAGGGGAACCCCTGCACGAGGAGACGAGAATGGCCAAGACCGACGAGAATCTTCAGGAGGCGTTTGCGGGCGAGAGCCAGGCGAACCGCAAGTACCTTGCCTTTGCCCAGGCGGCCCAGAAGGAAGGCTTTGCCCAGGTGGCGCGGCTTTTCCGGGCGGCGGCCGAGGCCGAGACCGTTCATGCCCACAACCATCTGCGGGTCATGGGCGGCGTCGGCAAGACCGCCGACAACGTGAAATCCGCCGTCGAAGGCGAAACGTACGAGTTCACGAAGATGTACCCCGGCTTCATCAAGCAGGCCGAAAAGGACGGCAACGGCAAGGCGGGCCAGTCGTTCACGTTCGCCAACCGCGTCGAGCAAGTCCACGCGGCTCTTTATCAGAAGGCGGCCGAGGTCCTCGCCAAGGGCCAGGACCTGCCGCAGACGGCCATGTGGGTTTGCCCGGTGTGCGGCAACACGTTTGAGGGCGAGCCGCCCGCGTCCTGCCCTATCTGCGGGGCGCCGAAGAGCAGTTTCAAGCGAATCGATTAAGGCTGTAGCGCCGCTTCGCGCGGCGGGCAGTCTTGCCCGCCGCGCCAAGAACGCGCCCATCAAGATGGGCGGCTAACCAGGATCAAGGTGCACTGCTATTACATCTAACTCCGCGCACTCGACCGCAGCGCCGAGGACTTCGGCCACGTTGGGGCGGGTGCGGCCTGAATCGCCGCTCACGAGTTCCTTGATGTATAAGCCACCCTGGGTCCGGACCTCGATTTCGATGGTCCGCCCGTCCACGCGCCGCCACCTGAGCGAAACAACTCGCCGATCGCGCAGGAGGTCCGACCGCCGCTTCATGACCCGCTGCGGCGTGCGCTGGCGGACAATCCCGACCAGGCCCGCCAGCCGCGCCAGGGCGGCGTCGTCCACGTCGCTTGCCAGGCGAACCAGGGCTCGGTAGGTCTTCTCGGGACGCAGTTCCTTCAGTTGCGCCACGACGGGCCTGCGGCAGGGGACAAGGTCCAGGACCTCGACTTTGCCGGACCGGTTGATCTCGGCCGCCAGCGCCGCCCAGTCCAGATGCCGCCGCCGCGGGCGGATCACCTGCAATGCAAACGGGCGCTCCCCAAGGCACCGCACGTCCACGTCCTCGCGGCCGCAGCCGTGGAAGAGGTGATCTTGCCCCTCGGCCGCGCGGCAGACGGGGTCGCCGACGATCTCCTGGACGCTGGTCGGCGCCGCGGCCCACCGGCACTGAGAAATTCCGCGCACGAGTTTGCGGTACCGGCCGCACGCAAACAGCGGCTCGACCCGAATGGCGACAGAGCCGGCGGCGAGGTCGGCGAAGACCCAGACGTCGGGGTCGTTGGGGGTTGCCTCGCAGTTCAGGAGGGCTGCCAGGCGAAGGCCGAGCAGGCGGCCGAACTCCTGCCGGTGCGGCTCGACAAGGTCGCCGGCGGCCCAGGGGCTGGGCGCCTCGGCGGCGGAGGCAAGACTCTGCCAGAGGGTTTCCTCCCGCTGGGTGACCTGGGGGTCGGGGCGCGAGGCGACCGCGACGGTGTCGAATTCCCAGGGGCGAAGCGCGTCGGCGGCGCGGGCGGCCCAGGCATCGATGTTGTCAAACAGTCCGCCGCACAGGCCGCAGGCCGCCTGAGGCGCGGGCGCCGCCAGTGCCTCGCGGACCGCCCGGCCCCGCTGGTCGTTGGCCAAGCCCGTGTCGGCCCCGGCGACGAGGCGCCCTAGGCAATGGTCGCACAAAGGCCCGGCAACGAGGGCCTGGGCCAGGCCCGCCCGGACGGCCGGCCGGGCCAGCACGTCGGCCAGATGCGATTTCCGCCATGCGCCTTGGGTCATTTCGTGCGTACTACTTATGGTTTCCCGGGACGGCGGAGGTTGTCAACCGTCGCCGCCGCCGGTATGATAACAGGCGAGCACGGTTTTTTGCCGAATAAACACTCATGACCGATATCCAGCCCAGCCCGGTTAGCAAGATGGAACTCTCGCGGGAGGAAGTCTACCGCGAGTGGCTGGGCATCAAGTGCGCCACGCCGTCCTATTACGGCCTCCTGTGCGTGCCGGAACTGGAATCCGATCAGCAGGTTATTCTTCATGCCGGCCGCCGCGTCAAACGCAAACTCCGGGCCTACCAGATCGGTCAGTACCGCAAGCAGGCGCTGGAACTGCTGGCGGAGGTCGGCCAGGCCATGGTGGCCCTGACCAGTTCCGAAAAAAGGCCCGCCTATGACCGCGAACTCATGGAGCGGTGGAAGAAGGCCATCGAGGAGTGTTACCGCGCCCACGTCGAGGGCGCGGCACGCGACCCGGCCGTCCTGGAAGCGTGGCTGAACGCGTGCGTCATACGGGGCGTTCCGGTGACGCGGCTCCTGCCCGCGATGGTGCACAGGCTGGGGCCGCGCCTGAAGGAGTGGCCGCCCCACTGAGAGCACCAGATCGGTCTGCCGGTCGGCCTGTGGGTTTACCGCGACGCTGTCGCTCTGGGCCAGTGCCTCCACGTCGGCCGCCTGGAGCGGCGGATCGAGGCCGTCAAGCACGTTCAGAAACTGCTCGGCGTGAGCGAGGGCCTTGCGCGGCTGGCGGCCGAGGAAGTCAGCCGCAGTCTGCACCTTTTTGCCCGGGCCCGGTTCCTTTGCGAGGCGAAGCGCGACCCGGAGTCGTACCTTCTGCGCGTGGCCCGCCGGATTCACCGCTATGGCGGGCACCTGGGCTCTAAGGCCGAGATCCTGGTGACGATCGCGGCGCTTCTCGGCATGCACCGGAAGGTCCTGGAGCGGACGCTCGAGCGCCTCCATGAGCCGGCGGCCGAAGTCTCCCCCGCGCGAAAGGCGGCGCGGGCCTCCCGGAAGGCCGCCGAAGATGCGCGGACGGCCGTCCGGTGGCTGCGGTTCCGGCCCCAACTGGTCGTGGTCGGGGCGGCGATGCTGGCGGGCCTGGTGGTGCTGGCGCTGGCGGTGGTGGTGGCGGCCGGCCTGTGGAACCCGTGGAAGGGGCGGATCTCGCCGCGCCCGTCGACGGCGGTCGAGACGCATGCCCCTGCGCCCGCAGCGGCGCCCGGGGCGCTGCCGCCGGCCCGTCCGACGGAGCCCGCCGCGCCCCCGACGCCGGCGGCAGAGCCGTCGCAGGCCGACCTTGAGACGATCCAACAATTCATCAAGAAGTATCCATCCGGAACGGTACCGCCTCCGGACGATGGCGAGGAGCCGCCGCCGGCGGCGGAGCCCGCGCCGAAACCGCCTCCGGAGAAAAGCCGCCCCGGACCGGGCAAGCCGGCGACGTCGTTCTTCAACATTCCGTCGGAGCGCGCCCCGCAATAACGGGTGTGGCACGGCTGGCTTGCCCAGCCGTGGGAACCGTCGCGGGCATTCCACCACGGCTGGGCACGCCAGCCGTGCCACACCGCGGTGCGGGCGCTAAACACGTACGGAGACCCGCCGCGCCAAGGGGTAGTGTATGCACGCAATCTTAAAATGCGCTAAACTTGCCCAAGTGGCGTTGCAGGGTTACTTGGTTTCGGTGACGAGGGCGTTCAGGGCCGTCATGCGGCGCGACACGTTTATGTAGATGGGGTTGTCCGGGTCGGGGATCATGCGCAGGATGCGCTTGTAGGTCTCCATGGCGCGCTTCGGGTCGGCTTTTTCTTCGGGGCCGGCGGCGTTGCTGTAGAAGCGGGTGATAGTGTCAACGAGATCTTTGCGGGCATCCGTGTAGACCTTGTCAACATTGGTGTCCTGGAAGGACCAGCGGCCGCCGTTGTAAGCCAGGGCCTGCTGGAACAGCCGCACGGCGCCGAACAGGGCCGCCTCTTTCCCAGGCAGGTCGCGGACGCGGTAGAGTTCCATCGCCTGGGCCACGCACTCCTTGCCGTGGGCGGGGTTGACCTCATCGATGGTGTAAGGATACCGGGGATGCGCCTTCTTGGCCTCAAGGAACGTGACGTCGATGGCCTTGCGGATGCCCATGATGCGCACGGCTTTGCCGGTCGCGAAGTCGGCCGCCGGCACCAGTATGGAGGGGCCGCCGGTCGGGTTTGCGACGTAGACCCCATTAGCGTCCTCTTTGTGGATCGGTAAGGGTTTGGTGCCCGGTTCAAGGCGGACGGAATCCTCCTCGCCCAGGAATGGGATGTCGCCGCCGGCGATCTTTTGCGGGCTTAGGTACTTGTAGTAGCCGACTACCGCTCCAAAGAGCAGCATTATGGCCAGGTAGATGCCGAGGCCGATGAAGACGCCTTTGCGGCGCTGTAAGAGCGACGGCTTGTTTTCCTGCGGTTCTTCGGCGGCGTCTTCGCCGGGCTCGCCTTCCTCCGGAGCGCCCGTGCGGCGGCGGAACTGGGGCCGGCCCGTGCTCGACAGGGTGACCGATTCCACGACGAACCTCAGTCGCGTCTTGGCGCCGATGCGGATTTCGTCGCCGTCGGCGAGGAGGCTATCGTCGGCGGGCTTCTTGTTGAGGAGCGTGCCGTTGGCGCTCAGGTTCCGCAGGTGCCATTGCTCGGCTCGGCGTTCGATGCGGCAATGATGGCGCGATATCGCGGTCTCCGAAAGAACGATGTCGCAAGACGGGTCGCGCCCGATTATCGTCGAGGCCGGGGCCACCCGCAGGACCTGGCCTTTCTCCGGCCCGGCCAGGCATTCCAGGTGCGCCTTGGCCAGCGTCGTGACGGCCACGTTGACCGGCCGCGCGGCGGGGGGGCTTTTCCCGTTCTCTTTTTCGGACGCCATCCGGACCTCTTACGCCTCTCGTACGCCTGTCGGAAGTTGGTACGGCCGGCGCAAAGGCCGTCCGACCCAGATTATCGTATCATGCAAGGGGGAAGTCGTCAACTTGGCACTCGGCATCCTTCCTTCCTCGACTGTCGTGACCCAGTAGTAATGTCCGGTCCAGACCCAGTAGAAATGTCCGCTTCTTGGGGGCTAAGGGAAGCGGATGAACAAGGACCGGATCGAGATGAGCCAGCAAGAGCGGGACCGGCTGAAGGTGATGGCGCCGGTAA
>JAPLMO010000367.1 GCA_026386995.1 Planctomycetota bacterium
TGTCACGGCGTGCGCATCCGGAGGCCACGCGCTCATCTGGGGCGCATCGCTGGTTTCGCGCGGACGGGTCGATGCAGCCATCGTCGGCGCCGCGGAGGCGTCGCTGCATCCCCTCATCCTCGGTTCGTATCGGAGGATGGGCGTCCTGGCCGACGCCGGCGACGATGCGGCCCGGTCCGTAAGGCCGTTCTCGGCGACGCGGCGCGGCTTTGCACTAGGCGAGGGGGCGGGTATCCTGATACTGGAGTCCGAGACGTCCGCGGCCCGCCGCGGCGCCGCGCCGCTGGCCCGTATCAAGGGATGGGCGACGGGCGCGCAGGCATGTGGCATTGCAGCGATGGAGCCGACGGGCGAGGCCCTTTCGCGTATAATAACGGCCGCGTTGGCCCGGGCGAGCCTTGCGGCGAAGGCTGTGGATTACATCCACGCGCACGGTACCGCTACGCCCGACAACGATGCGGCCGAGGCACGGGCGATCTGCCGCGCGCTTGGGCCGGCCGCCGAGCGAGTAAGCGTCTCGTCGACCAAGGGGGCGCACGGGCACCTGTTGGGAGCCGCGACCGCCGTTGAGTTGGTCCTTACGGTCCTGGCGATGGGCCGGGGCGAGGCCCCCCCGACGGCCAACCTGACAGACCCCGACCCGGCGATAGGGCTGGATTGTACGCCGCTGGTGGCCCGCCGTCGGCCCATGCGATGTGTCTTGAAGATCGCAAGTGGCTTCGGCGGCCAGATGGCGGCGATCGTGCTGACAGCGCCAGGCGAAACTTGATCTGTACCGAGCCCGCCGCGGAAGCGGCGGGGCATATTCACACGGCACAAAGGCTCATATAGATGGTAACCTGCGGCATCGACGTGGGGGCCCGAACGACCAAGGCGGTGATCGTCGCCGGCGGCCGAATTCTCGCTGCCGCGGTCGAAGACACCGGCGCCGACCCGGCCACAACCGCCCGGCATGTCTTCGATGCGGCACTGGCTGGGGCCGCCGTTGCCGAAAAGGACGTCGCCAAGGTCGTTGCGACCGGCTACGGCCGCGGCGGCATCGCCTTCGCCTCAACCACGGTGACGGAAATCACATGCCAGGCGCGCGGCGTGCAGCACCTGGTTCCCGGCGCCCGCGGCATCCTCGACGTGGGCGGCCAGGACAGCAAGGCGATTGCGCTGGATGAGGAAGGGCGAGTCCGCGACTTCCTGATGAACGACCGCTGCGCGGCCGGGACGGGACGGTTCCTGGAGGTCATGGCAGGGGCCTTCGGCGTTTCGCTCCAGGAGGCGAGCCGGATGGCCCTTGCAGCGGCGGCTCCGGTGGCGATCGCGAGCACGTGCACGGTCTTCGCCGAGTCCGAAGTCGTCAGCCTCCGGGCCCACGGCCGCTCCAGCGCCGACATCCTGGCGGGCGTTCATGCGGCCGTGGCTGCACGCCTCAAAGGCATGGCCGACCGCATTGCCATGGAAGGACCCGTTGTTTTCACGGGCGGGGCGGCCATGAATGAGGCCGCCGTCGAGGCGGTGCGGCGGGCGCTCAGCCTGGAAGTGCGCGTGCCGGAGAATCCACAGACGACCGGGGCCCTCGGGGCGGCCCTGGTGGCCGCAGACCGGCTCTAGCGCGACATCAGTCAGGGCGAAACTACCAGGCGATCTCCGGCCGCGGGATCTTCGGCATGACATCCGGCAGGTTCTTGTAGGTCAATTCCGACCGGATGGATTCCAGCAGTTTGGCCGACTGGTCAGCCTCACCAAAGAACTTCCGGTACTTGTTCAGCAGGTCCGGCGATATGTGTTCCTTCTCGAACCGTGAGGCATGGTCCTGCCACTCTCGGCTGGTCCATTGCCACGCACCAATCGCCTCGGCGAGGCGCTTCTCGGCAGCCTGGAATTGCGTGCGGGACTCGTCTTCACGGCCCGCCGTGCGGGCGTCCAGGCTGCGTGCAAACTCATCGTGCGTCTCCTGGGTCGTTTCGATGGCGTAATACGACAGGGCGTGGCAAGCCTGGCTGTAGGAGACCGCCTTCGGGTCGTGTAGCGTGCCGTAGCGGTCATTGGCCTTCCGAGCCCGGTCGAACCACTCATAGGCGGCCAGGAACGCACTGCGGCCCTCATCCTCCTTGACGCGTTTCAGGTAATACGGCGACTCCTGCGAATGGCCGATCTTGTACAGGTATCCGCGCCCCATCTCCAACATGATGTCGGCGCTGTGCGGGTTGTGGCGGTAGCCTTCCTTCAGGAAGCGGATGCCCAGGCGTATCCACTGGTACTTGCGCTCGGCCGATTGCCACTGGACCGTGATGTTCCAGAGCATGTTCCAGTAGTGGAAAGTCCAGACTTCAGGATAATCGCTCTGGAGCGATGCGATCTTGCTGTAGCGGTCCAGCAGGTCGAAGTGGATCTTCTTCTGCTTTTCGTCCTCGACTTTCGTCCAGAGCCAGACGACGTAAGGGCCGCGAAACCCGCCCAGAATAAGCGTGACGGCTTCCCCGGGCAGATCTTCGATGTCGGTCACCGGCGCGCCTGGCACCAGGCGCATACTATCGCCGGCCGCCGCATCGAAACCGAATTGCGAGGCCAGGGCCAGCCTGCGGCCGGGAGGCTCGCTGCGGCCCATGAGGGCCTGGCGCTTCGCCTCGACGAAGGTGCGAAGCGGATGCACCGCGAAGGCCACCACGAGCACCAGCAGGAGGCCGTAAAGCAGCGCCCTGAGGCAGTCGCGCGGTGGACCTTCCGAAGCCGGCAACCCGGGCGGCAAACCTTCGCCCTCTGTAACGTGCAGGCCGCGATCGCTCATGCGGCCACCTCCCGGTTTCGCAGCAGGATCGCGCTGGCCCCGACCAGCACGGTCACGCCGAACGCCGCCAGTACAAAGGTAGCCCCGAGGTCGGCCAGCGGCATGGCCTGGCCCATGCTCAGGCTGTCGCTCGGAAGGAACGCCGCGACGTCCGGCAGCGGCAAGACGATCCGCTCGACGAAAAACTTCCACGGAACCCACTCAGGCACGAAGGTAGGGACACGGATGCGCCAGTCCCCGAAAAACCCTTTCTGGACCGACTTGGCCGCCAGCCCGAAGCCCCCCGCCAGGGCCAGGAGGCCGAGAACGGCGCCGATCCGGGGCCACAACGCCCACCGCCTGCGCAGCAGAAGCATGATCGCAATCACGAGGGCCGCCACGGCCCACACTATCGCGGCGATCGCCGCCGCAGGAGTCGAATGCAGAAGGAACGGACGGAGGCTGCTCAGCATGAAGACGGTGCTGGCCGTCAGGATGCCGACGAACCAACTGACGCGCGTGCTCACGAACACGCCGATGGCCGCCAGGACCGTTCCGTACAGCCAGACGCACGCAATGCCCTTGACGAAATTCCAGGCGTACGGCCCGCCGTCGAGCCTCAACCGCACGCTTTCCGGCAGCAGGCCGAAGTTGTCCTCGTCCGTGAGGGATTCCAGGCGCGCCTCGAGCGGGCCACCCGTCCAGAACTCGCGATCGAGGTACAGGACAGTGGAATGGTGGGCCTCCGGATGGAAGAGCAGGGACTTCTGCTGTCCGTCGGGGCGAACGAAGGTGATCTTGGCCTGGGCCTCGATGTTCGGCGCCGCCCAGGCATCGAGCGAGAAGCCGACCTCAAAGGCGGCGCCCGTCCGGTCGAGCGATTGCGGCCGTACGTCGGTGAAACGGAAGAACGCCACTTCGCGCGGCAGGCTCGAGCACCCGGCAAGCATCACGCGCCGGCGCTGCTCCGCCGGGTGGACCTCCGGCGCCGCCGCCACGAGATATTCCTGACCCTGCGGCCCGATGATCCGCAGAGAGCCGGCCCGCGCGCCAATGAGTTTGCCCCGCGTTGCAGCAAGGACCTTCAGGACGACCTCGCCCGAGGGCGGCAGATTCAGAACGCCCTTGATCGGGGGCGCCTGCGGGGCAGTGACGGTGATCTCCAGGTCGCCGGAAGCAGGAATATCGAACGTGTCCTGGTCGATCGGCGCGCCTCCCTGGCCGGGCGGCATATCACGGCTGAAGTCCCTGCCGGCCGAAAGGAGGCCGGCCACGACCTGCGGCACGGGCGGTTTCTCAGGGGGCTTGGGTTCCGCGGACGACGGCGAGGGCTTGGGCGGCTTGACCTCGGGCGCCTGGCTGACAAGCAGCGAGAGGCGGAGGCGGCACGGGCCGGAGTCGGCCCACTGGCGCAGCGGCGTGTCCGTCAGCCGCCACGCGAGACGCATGCCGGTTTCCGCCAGGATCCATTGCGCGTCGGCCGGACCGCGCCAGTCGGGGCCCATTTCAACGGTGATGCCTGGACCTTCGGCCGCGTCGTGATAGCGGTAGGTTTTCAGCGGGCCGAAGTCGGCGACCGCCTGGAGCGCGTTGATGTCGGCCGGATACGTGGTCCGAGGCCGGACCTCGGCCAGGCGCTCGGTCGCGAGCCTCTGAATCGCCGAGGCGCGCAGGATGATGTACCCGTAAGCGCCGATGCCCACCGCGGCGAGCATCACGGCCAGCACGAGCGACATGCCGAGGACCTTGCCGGCCACCACTTCGGCCGGCCGCACGGGCTTGGTGACCACGCTGTAGATCACCTTCGATTCGATCTCGGCGGGGATCGCGTACGTGGCGAAGAAGATGCCGACCACGACCGCCAGGACGGTCATCACCAGCAGGCTGGTGCTGACGGCGGCCGGGACGCCCTCGAACACCGGGTCGAACCGCGGCGAGTAGACGTCCGCCAGGATGAGCACCAGGACGGCCGGGGGCACGAGGATCCACAATCGCAGGCGCATCCCGTGGCGCCAGGCCACCAGAGCCAGCGCGCCGATCCGGCGCAGGCGCGACCCTGCGGGAGGCGGCGCCGCTGAGTATGCAGAATTGTCGGAGTGTTTATGCATTGCCGTCGGCCGGGGCAGGGGGCTCCGGTGCGTCCGGCGCTCCTGGGGACTCTGGGCCGCCGGGCTTGTGCGGCGCTCGGCCGGCGTCGGCCTGCACGACCCGCAGGAACAACTCTTCGAGGGTCGTCGTCGGGTGCTCGGCCGAGAGCACCGTCGCCCCGGCCCCGCGGGCCGACGCCAGGATGGCCTCGCGGGCTTGCGCCGTCACGCCCTTGGCCTGAAGCTGAAAAACGTCGCGCACCAGCAACAGGTCCCTCACGCGGCCGAGTTCCTTCAGGCAGCCCCGGTCCAGAATTCCGATGCGATCGCAAACATCCTGCACGTCGGCCAGCAGATGCGACGACAAAAGGATCGTCTTGCCCCGGGCCTTCAGGTGCAGAATCAGGTCCTTCATCTCGCGAGTGCCGATGGGGTCCAGGCCGGACGTCGGTTCGTCCAGCAGGAGCAGCGCTGGGTCGTTCACGAGCGCCTGGGCCAGCCCGATGCGGCGGCTCATTCCCTTGGAGTATTCGCGCAGTTGCCGGACGCGGGCGCGGCGATCCAGGCCCACGAGGTCCAGGAGTTCCGCCGTACGGCGGCGGCGCTCCCTGCGCGGCAGGCCGAACAGCCGGCCGTAGAAATCCACGGTCTCCTCGCCGGTCAGGAAGCGATGGAGGTACGATTCCTCAGGCAGGTACCCGATCCGCTGATTGACGGCCGGGGTCCCCGGCGCGTGCCCCAGAACTGTCGCTTTGCCGGCCGTGGGAAAAATCAAACCCAGGAGGAGTTTGATGGTGGTGCTCTTGCCGGAACCATTGGGCCCAAGGAGACCGAAAATCTCGCCCCGTTCGATGGCAAGGTCGAGGCCCACCAAGGCATGAACCTTGGACCGCCCCCAAAAGTCCCTGTAAACCTTCGTCAGTCCAAGCGTTTCAACAGGCTGAGGGTCAGCCATGATCAACTCTCAGATAGGCGCTCCCGGCGGCCCCTGAAATAATCGGGAGCGATGAGGCTAGCGAGCAGAGGTGCCGCCTAAACGCAGCTTACGCAGGTTCTGGCGCATGCTCTTGCGTATCTGCCGGCGCTTGCGTTCGCTCGGCTTCTCATAATAACTGTTCCGCTTGATCTCCTTCGTGAGGCCTTCCTTCTCGCACAACTTCTTAAATCGCTTCAGCATCTGCTCGACGCTCTCGTTACCTCTGGATCGAATCTTCAGCATGTTGGGTGCGACGCTCCTTTCATCCTAAGGTTCTCGGAACCACGTTTCGTGCAACTATATCGCCATAAAGCCTCAGAGGCAAGCCTTTTGTACGCTCCTGGGTACGCCCGGACCCAGCGTCCGATAATATATGTTATGTTGCGCGGGCCGTACGAAATGGCCAGCAAATCGGGGGGGGTTATGCGAAAGCCCCGCCGGAGGCCCATTATCGGGGTTCATCAGGGGCAACATTATATTGCGGAGGCCGCCTGGCGAATTCGGCGAGTCCCGGCAGCCCCGCCTCGAAACACGCATTCCCCGGTTGCAGAATGCCCGGGCGACGCAGGCCCGCCGCGATTACTTGTCCGAGTCGAGAAGGTCTTCGTCGGAGATTTCGAGGACGTCGTCGGACTTCTTCTTGCCGGGGGCCAGCGGCGTTGTGGGTTTGGCGCCTGGCTTCTTGCCACCGGCGAGGCGCTCGAGGCTGGCGAGGATGTCGTCCGCCGGGCCACGCTTGCCGCCGAGAGCGGGTCTAGTGCCGAGGGCCGGCTTGGGCGCCGGCTTCAGCGACGGCGCTGCCTTCGGCTGGGCCATCTGCCTGGCCAGCCCAGCGGGGTTCGCCGGCGACGCCGGCTTGGCTGCCGCCGCGACGCGCTGGCGTTTGCCGTCGATCTCGATGGCGAACGTAAGCGGGCCGACCTGGATCTCGTCGCCGGGGCTCAGGGCCTTTTCCTGGACCTTCTCGCCGTTGACAAGCGTGCCGTTGCCGCTCCCGTTGTCACGGATGACGACGCGGTTGGCTTCGTTGACGATTTCACAGTGGTGCCGGGAGACTCGCGTCGAGGCGATGATCAGGTCGCTGTCCTCGGCACGACCGACGGTCAGCGTGCCGAGCGGCACCTCCACCTGTTTGCCTTGCGGATTCCCTTTCACAAGGTGGAGTTTCACTTGCATGAGAACAGTCCTCCTAAAACCCGGGTTGCCCTTTCCCTGGAACGCAAGCAAAGCCTAGCAAGTGCCCGAACGCGAATCAACACAAAAAGAGCACAAAAAGAGCGACGTTAAGTCGCGGCAAATAGTACTGCGTTTGGGCCGTGGAATCGGACCAGGGCGATAGTGTATGATATCAGCCCCGCGAAGAGTGCGGCCGGAGCAAGAGGACCATGACCATGAATCGCAGAGAGTTCCTCAAGACGGCAGGCGCGATGGCGGGCGCGGCTCTCGTGGCGCCCCAACTTGCGAGGCCCGCCGCAGCGGGCGCTCCGGGGCGAAAGCCCAACGTTGTCTTTGTCTTCGCCGACCAGTGGCGTGCCCAGGCCGCCGGGTGCGCCGGCGACCTCAACGTTCGCACGCCCACCGTCGATCGGCTGGCCGCCGAGGGCCTCCGGTTCACTACGGCGGTCTCCACTTGCCCCGTCTGCTCGCCGTACCGCGCGAGTTTGCTGACGGGCCGCTATCCGCTGACGCACGGCGTGTTCCTCAATGACGTGCCGCTCGGCACTGAGGCGGTCTCGATCGCCAAAGCCTTCAAGGGCGCTGGCTACCGAACCGCATACATCGGCAAGTGGCACGTGGACGGGCACGGGCGGTCGGCTTTCATCCCGCCCGAGCGGCGGCAGGGCTTCGAGTTCTGGCGAGCGATGGAGTGCACGCACACCTACAACCGCTCGTTCTACTATGCCGATGAGAACGTCAAGTTGCTCTGGGACGGCTACGATGCCGCCGCCCAGACGCGCGAGGCGCAGGGGTACATCCGCCAACACGCCGGCAAAGAGCCGTTCCTCCTGATGCTCTCGTGGGGCCCGCCGCATAACCCATACGAGACCGCCCCCGAGAAGTACGCCCAGAGGTACAAGCCCGAGGACCTCGCCCTGCGCCCGAACGTTCCCCCGGAGGCTGCCGCGCGGGCACGCAAAGACCTCGCAGGATACTGCGCCCACATCGCGGCCCTTGACGATTGCATGGCCGACCTCTGGCAGACGCTGCGGGAATGCGGCATTGAGGACGAGACCGTCTTCGTGTTCACCTCGGACCACGGCGACATGCTTGGCTCGCAGGGCGAGCAGCGCAAGCAGCGGCCGTACGATGAGGCCGCCCTCGTGCCGCTCATCATCCACTGGCCGCGCCTGGGCAAGGGCCGCACCATCACGGCGCCCATCGGCACACCCGACCTGATGCCGACGCTTCTGGGGCTTGCGGGCCTCGATATCCCAAAGACCGTCGAGGGGAACGATTTTTCAGGGCACCTGCGCGGCGGGCCGGCGCCCGGCGACGGCGCGGCCCTCTTCGCCTGCTATGCCCCGTTCGGCGAATGGACCAGGGCCGCGGGCGGCCGAGAATACCGGGGCGTGCGAACGATGCGGCACACGTACGTCCGCAGCCTCGACGGCCCCTGGCTGCTCTTCGACAACGAGGCCGACCCGTACCAGATGAAGAACCTGTGCGGCGACCCGCGGCACGCGGACCTCCAGAAGCAACTGGAGGAGTTGCTCCAGCAGAAACTTCGCCAGACGCACGACGATTTCCAGCCGGCGAAAGAGTACATCGCCAAGTGGAAATACGTGACCGACAGGAGCGGCACGGCGCCTTATGCGTCGTAACGTCGTTTATTGAGGACTGTAAAACTAATGTCACAACGCCACCTTCGCCAAAGGGCCGAAAATAAGCCTAATCGCAATCGGCGACTGTGACATTAGTAATACAGTCCTCAATAGCCGTCGCCGCACACGGCGACGGTCATTACACGGCCGTTTGCGGCCGCGGCAGGATGTGTTCGAGGTACACCCTCGCCGGACCGTACCACCAGGCCCCCTGCCCTGCGGCAATTCGCTGGATCTCGCGCAGAGCGTCGGCGTAAATTTGCTCGCCGGCCGCGCGGGCCTCGGCGTCGCAGAAGTACGTGCGACAGCCTAGCAGCCGCGCGCTACGGGCCGTACAGATGTCGCCCTGCTGATGCGGGCAGCGCCATGAATCGCACGACCCCGACCTTATGGTCGGGGCTCGAGATGCAGGCGTTTCAGCCACAAAGTAAGCCAACTCCAGCGCGCTTGCGAAAAGGATGACCCCCCCCGGCTCAAAGCGGCAGCACTTGCCGCATGCCCGGCAGGCGGAGGCCGCCGGCGCAAGGGCCGCATCGACTCGGGCATACACCTCAACCACGGCCGCGCGCACCTCAGCGCTCGGCGGCTCGTAGGCGGGCGGTGGACCCCAGGGACCTTGCATCATGGCTTGCCCTACATGTCCGTCATCTCTGCCCGCAGCGCCTCGATCTCGCCGCAGGCGTAGACGGGACCCTGGCCGATACCCGGGCAACGCGCGGCGGCTTCCTGCCACGCCTCGGGGCTGCGGAGGTTGGAAGGCCAGAACGGCCAGTTGCGGCACTGGAGTGGCCGCACTTCGTACGCGATACAGCGGCCCTTTTCGTCGAGGAGCACGCAATCATAGTTGGCCTTCTCGCAAAGGCTCATCCCCCGCCAAAGGCTGCGCACATAGGTGCCGCGAAACTCCGCCGGCGAGAGGCCGAAGCATCGGGCGATCGCCGCCAGTTCGTCTTCGTCCACCCACACGTACCCCGGCCCGCCGCCACAGCACTTGGCGCAGCCCTGACACCCGAAGTGCAGGCCCTCGGCATACCAGGGCAGCGCGGCCGCTTGCTTGTCCGCCTGCGTGCTCACGTCACGACCTCCATAGTGCATCGCCATTTTACGCAGCGGCGTCGCCGAGAGGACAGCATTTTCGCCGCCCGCGTTCAGCCGTCGCCGCACACGGCGACGATCATCATCGCGGTCGTGTGCGGCCACGGAAAACGAACGGATCGCCACTGGGCGCTTGCGGCCTTTGCCGCGCGGCGACTATAATGCCGCCGAACCCTGCGCGAAGGGCCGTGCCAACGATGTCGCCGATCCGGATTCTTCCCGAGCAACTCGTCAATCAGATCGCCGCGGGCGAGGTCATCGAGCGCCCCGCCAGCGTCGTCAAGGAACTCCTCGAGAACGCCATCGACGCCCAGGCCACGCGCATCCTTCTTGAACTCCAGGAGGCCGGCAAGAAACTCATCCGCGTAAGCGACGACGGCACGGGCATCCCGGCGGCCGAGGTTCCCCTCGCCCTTGCAAGCCACGCCACGAGCAAGATCGCTACGGCTGAGGACCTTGAGGGAATCACGTCGCTGGGCTTTCGCGGCGAGGCCCTGGCGTCTATAGCGTCGAGGTCTCCGTCTCGGCCGGCAAGGCCGAGCCGCCGCGGCCCACGAGCGGCCCGGTCGGCACGTCCGTCGAGGTCCGCAACCTGTACCGCTACGTTCCCGCCCGCCGCAAGTTCCTCAAGGCCGACGCCACCGAGATGGGGCACATCACCGAGCAGGTCACGCGCCTGGCGCTGGCGTACCCGAGCGTGCACCTGGCCGTCACGCACAATAGCCGGACCGTCTACGAGTTGCCGCCGACCGACTCCGTCCGCGCCCGCGTGGCAGTGTTTTTCGGCGAGGACCTGGCGCAGGGCCTCCTGGAGATCGCCTCGGAGGAACCCGCGGGAAAGTTGTGGGGCCTCATCGGCCCGCCGCATCTGGCGCGAGCAACGACGCAGACGCAGTACCTCTTCCTGAACGGGCGGTATGTCCGCGACCGTAGCCTGGGGCATGCCCTGCGGGAAGCCTACCGAGGGCTGCTGGAAGGCGGGCGCCAGCCGGTCGCGTTCCTCTTTCTGACGATCCAGCCCGACCGCGTGGACGTAAACGTTCACCCGACGAAAATTGAGGTGCGCCTGCGCGATGGGCACCTCTTGTACGGCCAGTTGCTGGCGGCGGTGCGTGAGCGGCTGCTCGGGCCGGGCATCACGCCGCACGTCGCCCCGCCGCTCGATCTGCCCCATGCCGGCCCGGCAGGCGGGCCGCACGCCTCCGATGCCGAGCGCAACGCACGCGTACGCGAGGCCGTGGCGGATTTTCTGCGGAGCCCGCAGGCGCAGGCCCAGCCGCGGCTGCCGCTGGCGGGGCGGGCGGATGAGGCACGCCTGAGCATACCGCGGGAGCCTGTTGGCGTTCGGCCCCCGGTGTATTCACCGGGGGCTAAATATGGCGAGCCCGGCGCAGCACAGGAGTCGCCACCGAATGAGCCGCTGCCGGCCGGAGGGCAGCCGCAGCCGCCGACATACGCTCAGCCAGGCGAGGCGCCGCTGCGGGCCGTGCAACTTCACAACACGTACTTGGTGGCCGAGACGGCCGATGGCATCCTGATCGTCGACCAGCACGCCCTGCACGAGCGGATCCTCTTTGAGGAGATCATGGCACGCATGGAGGCCGGGCCGCTGGAGGCCCAGCGGTTCCTTCTGCCCGTAACCGCGAGCCTGACGGACCGCGAAATCGCCGCCGTCGAGGAACACCGCGAGGCCCTCGCGCACCTGGGGATCGAGGCCCAGCCGATGGGTCCGCGAACGGTGGCCGTGCACGCGTTTCCGACACTGCTGTCGCGAGCCGAGCCGACGGCGGTCCTGCGCGATTTCCTCGCGTGGGCCTTGGCGCTGGATGCGCCGCCGACGGCGCGGCAGGTGCTGGAGAAACTCGCGCACGTGGCCGCCTGTCGCGCCGCCGTCAAGGCCGGCGACCCGCTGAAGCGCGAAGAGATCGAGGCGCTGCTGGCCCGCCGCGCGACCGGCGACCTTGCCGCAACCTGTCCGCACGGTCGGCCGACGGCGCTGGTCTTGAGCAAGTCGGACCTGGAGAAACAGTTCGGCCGCGACTACGCCGCCCCGCCACGGAACCCCGAAGAACCCCTGCCGTTCTGATCCGCCGCGCTCATTGCTGAAACACATTGCCCCCAGGAGTAGCGCACAGCCGAAAAAAGGTGGTGCGTCAGTTACGAGGGGATGTGGCACGGCTGGCTTGCCCAGCCGTGGCGGAAGGCCCGCGAGGTTTCCCACGGCTGGACAAGCCAGCCGTGCCACACCCGCTAAGGCTGACGCAGTACGAAAAAAGTTGTTTTTCTGATTGCAAAGACCCGTTCGCGAAGTAGAGTGCCCTTTTTAATTCCGGCGTGTGTGGGCTCCGTTTTTTCTAACCAAGTGATGAAGTCTCGGGGTCATACTACAATGAGGGCCAGGCGTTGCTCCGCAAAAGACTAGCAGGTGAGCCGTGTACTGGATCAGTAAAACCATTCACCGTTTCAGCCGATTGAGCCGCAGGTCGGCGATCTTCCTGGCCGTCCTCGGCCCGGGCATCATCACCATGATCGCCGACAACGACGCCGGCGGCATTTCCACGTACGCACAAACGGGCGCCAAGACCGGATTCTGCCTCCTCTGGGCCTTCGTCATCCTGGTGCCGATGGCCTACTACGTCCAGGAGATGACGGTGCGCCTGGGCGCGGTGACGAAGCGCGGCCACGCGGAGGCCATCTTCGACGGCTTCGGCAAGTTCTGGGGCTGGTTCTCCATCACCGACCTGGCCATCATCAACTGGCTGACGCTGATCACCGAGTAC
>JAPLMO010000465.1 GCA_026386995.1 Planctomycetota bacterium
ACAGGGCCGACATCACCTTCATCCGATCCCGTTCCTTCGCACTCATTCGTAGTTCCATCCTCTTTCGTTCGGCTGTTCACCCCGAAAGAGGACATTTCTAATTTGCGGAAACCGGACATTATCACTTTGCGGCGACAACCCTTCCCGCCGACCTTGATTCCGGCCGCCTTTTCCTATATCATGGCATGGCCATGGAAAATCCATTCGCGCCCATTCCGGAGATTCTCGAGGAACTCAAAAGCGGCCGCATGATCGTCCTGGTGGACGACGAGCACCGCGAGAACGAGGGAGACCTCGTCTGTGCCGCCGAGAAGGTCGCCCCCGAGATCATCAACTTTATGGCGGCCCACGGCCGGGGCCTCATCTGCCTGCCCCTGGCCCATGAGTACGTGGAACGCCTCCAACTTCCGCCGCAGACCCCCGAGAACACCGCCGCCTTCGGCACGGCCTTCACCGTGTCGGTCGACGCCCGCTCGGGCATCACGACGGGCATCAGCGCCGCCGACCGGGCGCGAACCATCCTGATAGCCATCGCCGAGGGCACGCTGCCGCAGGACCTCGCCCGGCCGGGCCACGTCTTCCCGATCCGGGCCCGCGAGGGCGGCGTCCTGGTGCGGGCCGGGCAGACGGAGGGGGCGGTGGACCTGGCGCGGCTGGCAGGCCTCAAGCCCGCCGGCGTCATCTGCGAGATCATGAAGCCCGACGGCACGATGGCCCGCCTGCCGGACCTCATCACGTTCTGCAGAGAGCACAACCTGAAGATGGGCACCGTGGCGCAGATCATCGAGTTCCGCCGCCGCAAGGAGCGGCTGATCCGCAAAGTCACCCAGGCCAAACTGCCCACGCGCTTCGCGACCTTCGACATTCACGTCTACGAGAGTTTCGTCGACCCGTTCCCGCAGATCGCCCTGACCCTGGGCGGCATCGGCGTGGCCGACGCCGAGGGAAAGGTCCCCGTCCAGGAAGAGCCCGTCCTGGTGCGCATCCACTCGGAGTGCCTGACGGGCGACGTCTTCGGCAGCCTGGCGTGCGACTGCGGCGCACAACTCCAGAAGGCCATGGAGCGCGTGGCCAAGGCCGGCCGAGGGGCGGTCATTTACATGCGGCAGGAGGGCCGAGGCATCGGCCTCTCCAACAAGATCCGCGCATACAAACTCCAGCAGGAAGAGGGCCTGGACACCGTCGAGGCCAACGAGCGGCTGGGTTTCCAGGCGGATTTGAGGGACTACGGCATCGGCGCCCAGATCATGGTCGACCTGGGGATACGCAAAGTGCGACTGATGACCAACAACCCCCGCAAGATCGTGGCCCTCAACGGGTACGACCTGCACATCGTCGAGCGCGTGCCGATCGTCGTCGAGCCGAACGCCGCGAACAAGAAGTACCTCGACACGAAGCGCCGCAAACTGGGGCACCTGCTGGATGAGTAGGCTGCGGCTTGCCGCAGCATACCCACTCAGAACGCGTGATGGCCGGCGCACGCGAGATTGCATCGAGAGCATAAAGGGGGATAGGCATGTCAGAAAAACGCAAGTCTGGTCGCGGGAAGATCGTGACAGTTCGCAGGAATCAGCCGCTTTATGAAACCGTGCAACTTCTTGTTGCATTCTGCGGCGAAAGGTTTGCACGCAGAGTCAGACTACTGTGGGTGCGGTGCACGGCTGCCTATCTGGCGTTCGCGTATTCGAAGATTCTTGCCCAAGAGCATCTGGCTCGCGGCATACTGGCGGACACTGTTAAGCAGAATCGCAAAGACAACCTTGCTGAACTCCTAAAGGACGATGTAGTCATGGCGCGCATGGCCCACCGCGAGGCTCAACAAGACTTGCGCCAGTGCGAGCGGTGCCGTCGTGAATTGTGGCGCCAGGTCAGGGCCCTTATGCCGCGCGACCAGTCCGCCGCCCTCTTGGAGATCCGACGGCGCACAATCATAGACCTTGACTCGGCCGCTGCGGAGTGGAGATCGATTGAACAGTGGGCGGCCCAAGAGGTCGCATCTCCACGGGTCGATGAATTCGATGATGTCTTCCCCTTGGGGAGCCCGGAATAAGAATGCGATATGGCAAGATCTAATTCTGATGCAGCGCCGCCAGAACCGCCTTGGGATTACGCACCGCAACGCGCAGCAGCGCTTTGGCGGGGCCTTCGGGTTGCCGCCTACCTTGCTCCCAGTTCTGAAGCGTGCGGGCACTGACGCCGATCATCAAGGCAAACTCGCCTTGCGACACTCTCAGCCTGCGGCGGACCTCCTTGATGTCCAGAGGCTTGATTGTCCACGCGCGACTGGGCCTGCGGCGGCCGGCCTTGATTTCTCCGGCCTCCCGAATGCTGGCCAAGAGGTTCTCAAAATCCTGGTTCTTCATTTCAGCCACTCCTTGACCATCGCCGCGAGCCGCTTGACTTGCTCCGGCGTGAGATCGTCCTGATCCGACTTCTTATATGGCAAGAGCATAAAGATTCTATCGGGCTGGTCCCAGTAGTAGACCACCCGCAACGACCCTCGTTTGCCCGCGCCCGGCAGGCCCCACCGCACCTTGCGGAGGCCCGCGCCTCCCGGAATCCGATCTCCGGCATCCGGCCGAAGCATGAGGGCCGTTTGCAGCCGCCGGTACTCGTCATCCGGCAGCAGCCGCCTGATCTCCCTTGTGAAGACCGTGGTCTCGATGAACCTCATGTCGGCATTATACGCCATTGGCGTATTAGGTCAAGGATGTTTAAGCAGGAACGCCCCAGGCCTGATATGACAGATCAAGATCGCAATTTGCGCGGCGGATACCCGACCTCAGGCCGGAAGCGAATGGTGCTCTTCCTGCTCGATGATCTGGCTTGCGAATTCCAGGGCCGCCCGGATGTCCTCCGCCGCAACCCCGTACTCTTTCTGGACTTCCTCGAAGGTCATCCCACCGGCAAGGCCGCCAACGATCCGTGCCACGGGAACCCTGGTGCCACGGATGACAGGCTTTCCGTGCTGGATTCGAGTGTCGATCACAATCCGCTCGTTCATGGCCCGCCCCGTCTTCTTTCCGGCCCCGGTCGTCACGGAATATGATCCTAGCAAACAACCGGCCTGCCAACAATAGCGCGGTCCGGGCCGCAACCCCTAACTCAGCACTTCCTGAAGCGCCTCCGGGCTCAGCAGGCCGCGCAGTTTATTGAGGGCCCGCATCTCGATCTGCCGGATGCGCTCTTTCGTCACGCCGAAATGGCGGCCCACTTCCTCGAGCGTCTGGGCGGACATGTCCCCGATGCCGAAGCGGCGCATCACGATTTCGCGCTCTCGAGGCTCCAACTGGTCCAGGACCTTCTCGACATTCTGGCGGACCGAGATGTCGGGTTCCTTATACCCCTCCTCGCCCTCGAACCGGAGGTCGTGGCTCATCTCGAGGAGTTCGTCGCGGCCCGTCATGAAGCGGTCGCGGCGGACGCCCTCCTGCGGCACGCTGCGGGCGAAGTTCTTCATGATCGCCCACGAGGCGTACGTCGAGAACTTGAAGCCCCGCATGTAATCGAACTTGTCCACCGCCCTCATCAAACTCATGTTGCCGTCGGAGATCAGTTCGAAGAAGTTGGTCTGCGGCCCGACGTGCCGCTTTGCGATGTTGACCACCAGCCGCAGGTTCGCCTGGATGATGCGGTTCTTCACCTCGTTCGCCTCATCCATCAGCCGCTCGATTTCCTCGATGTCGTCGACCTTGGGCGTCCGGGCTTCCTTGACGCGACTCTGGACCCTGGCGGCCTTGAACTTCACGTAGTTGTACCGCCGGAACAGCGATTGCTCCTGGTCCTTCGTCAGAAGGGGGGTCTTGTAGAGGGTCTTCAGGTAGATCGGCAATCCCTTCGGCGGCGACGGATGGCGGCCTTCGCGCGTCCCCATCGCCGATTCGGCGATCGCATCGTTGCCGATCCGCTCCTCGGCGTCCGGCTTCTCGAATTCAGGGCTGAGCATGAACTCGATCGGCTCGCTCAGCAGTTCCTTCGCCCGCTCTTCCGTCACGATGCGGTAGATGCTGGAGCGCGTGCGGCAGAACCGCTTGGCCAGCGAGTGGACACTCACGCCGCGCTGGTACGCCTGGAAGATCAGCAGCCGGTCGTGGCCCTGGAGCGGCTCGCCGGCGTCCGGAAAGAGTTTCGCCTCCGGATGCTCTCGGTCGTATTCCTTGATCGTCTGGCGGACGGTCTCGACCGCGCGGCCGAGTTTGCGGGCGATGCGCTAGGAGACCTCAAAGAGGCAGCAGTGGCAGAAGAGGCTCAGACGCCGCGCCCGGCGGACGATCTCGCGGCGCTCTTCGGGGGTCAGGCGGCTGAAGTCCGCGCCCGCCTGGACTTGCTCGGAGTTGCGGGCCGCAAACCGGTCGAGGCTCGACTGCAGGAACCCCACCCGCAGCCGGCCGTCGCTGCCCACGAACCTCCTCGACACCAGGCCGTTCTTCCTCCAGCGCTGGATGGTCTTGTCGGACACGTTGAACTTCTTGCAGGCCTCGCCGATCGACAGGACGGGCTCACCCACCTCTTCCGCGCTTATCCGCAGGCTGCCCGACACCTGCTCCACGAGGTGGACGAGGTCTTCCCGGACCGTCTTGCCGCGCAGACTCTTGCCCAGTTCGCCGCGGGGGCGGTAGCCGGTGATTTGATAGCAGATAAACTCGTAAGGATACGCCTTCGAGGGTTCCGTCAGACAGGCAAGCCGCTCCGCCCGGTTGATCTGCTCCAGACGAACCTTGGCGGGGGAGAACGCCAGTTGCTTGGCGAGATCCGCGATCTCGGAATGATGGAAACCAGTCATTGTGCACCTCCCTCTCATTCACGCTCAAGAGGTCTTGGGCACTCCATCCTTGTTTGTACTATACCACAAAACACACCCGCTGTCAACAAGAAACTTGACGCGCCTTGCGCTCTAAGTGTCCAGTCAACCCCCCTTTATTCTCCCGGTCACTTGAGCCCGAAAGTCAAGCCCCCCACAGGCCCTTTTCGCCCAATGTTTGCGGGTTTTTGAGGAGGGCACAGGACACTTGCAGGAACGGCCTGCGGTTAAGACTGTCGTCCGCATGGCCTCAGATTCGTGGCGACCGGGGCACGGAATGCCAAGCGGAGCACGTTGAACTGCGAAAATGGGGTATCTGCGAGACCGGAAACCTCGCGGCCCGCGGCGGCCTACTCCTATCCTACAACAGGCTGGGTGAGCCCTTACAGGGCTACCTCGCGGTAGTGGTCAAGCACGCTGACAACAGCATTCATTCCACCAGGACGGTTGGCAGGATCCTTTTCGATGCACCGCATGATGGCGGTGGCAACCTCGGCCGCAAGGTCGGGAACTCGTTTATCCAACGGCACGGGCTTGACGTTCAGAATCTTGGCCACCGGCGGTCACCATGAGGTTCGACGGACTACTACCCCAAAGACGGCCGTGCCGCTTCTTCGGCGTCGGCCGCCACCACGCGGACGTTGTTACGGCCCGCATCCTTGGCCTGGAAGAGGGCGCGGTCCGCAAGTTCAATCAGGGCGTCGCTCGACCCCACACCGTCGGAGTCCGACACGCCGAAACTCGCGGTGAACTTGACCGTTTCGGCGCCGGCCTTCACCGCCACATTCTCCATGCCGATGCGGCAGCGCTCGGCCAGGTTCACCGCTTCAAGCGCCGTCACCTCCGGCACGACGATGGCAAACTCCTCGCCGCCGTAACGGGCCGGCAGATCGACCTTGCGGCATTGGCCCTGGAGAACTTTTGCCGCCTGTTGGAGAACACGGTCACCGATACTGTGTCCGTACGTATCGTTGACTCGCTTGAAGTGGTCGAGGTCGACCATGATGAACGCGATGCGCCCCCCATGCCTCATGAGGCGGTCCCACTCCTGGGCCAGGCGTTCCTGAAGTGCCCTGCGGTTGGGCAGGGACGTCAGCGGATCGATCTGGGCGTACTCGATCAGGAGATCCTGAAAATGCTTGGTGCGCAGGGCCGCCCGCACCCGTGCGCGCAGTTCAAAGGCGTCGAAGGGCTTTGAGATGTAGTCCACCGCCCCCAGGTCCAGGCCGCGGACCTTGTCTTCAGGGCCGCCCGACCCGGTCAGGAAGATGATCGGGATCATGCACAGTTCCGGGTCGGACTTGATCGTGCGGCAAAGGTCGAAGCCCGATACGTCGGGCATATCGACGTCCAAGAGTACGAGGTCGGGCTTTTCGGCCTTGAGGGCCTCCAGGCCGCGGCGGCCCCCATCGGCACAGAGGATGGTCAGGTTCTCTTCGTTCGCCAGCCGGGCCTTGGCAACGGCAATCGCCTCGGGGCTGTCGTCGATGATCAGCACTTTCACGATTTCACCTCTTTCGAAACGGATTCGGGGACCATGCCGCGCACAATGGCCCGCGACATGGCGGTCAGCCGCCCCAGCGCCAAGCCGGCGGCCTCAACATCGCCGGCGCGGGCGGCCACTTCCAGTTCTCGGGCCGCTTCCGTCAGCGACGGGTACCCGTAACTGCCGCCTGCCCCTTTCAAGCGGTGTGCCAGGCGCTGGAGTTCTTCCCGCCGACCGGCCTGTGCCGCGCGGCTCATGGCTTCTATCTGCCCGGGCAACCCTGCGACGAACTGGCCCAGGACCTCGGCCAAGTCGGGGTCGGCGGCGTACTGCGACCGGATGACCTGCGGGTCGCCGGCGGGCGATTCCGGCGTCGGGGCAGCCTGGCACTCAACGGCAACCTGCTTGCCGGCATGCTGGGCGACGGTTTCGATCAACCGTCGGCGGTCGATCGGCTTGGTCAGGTGATCGGTGCAACCGGCCGCCAGGCACTTGTCGCGGTCGCCGGTCATCGCGTGGGCCGTCAGCGCCAGGATGGGGGCGGCGTAGCCTTGCGCCCGCAGGGTGCGCGTGGCCTCGTAGCCGTCCATTCCCGGCATTTGCATGTCCATGAGGACCACGTCGAACGAGGCGGCCTGGGCCTTGGCGACGGCCTCGCGGCCATCGGCTGCCAACTCGACCTCTGCCCCGGCCGTGGAGAGGATCGTGCGGATGAGCCGCTGGTTGTCGGGGCCGTCCTCGGCAACGAGGATGCGCGTTCCCGCCAAGACCTTCCCGCCGGCGGCCGGCATATTCAGACTGGCCGCATCGCCATGCGCCGCTTCGGCGGGGTCCTTGAGCATGTGAACGCCCTCCAGGCTGCCCGTAGGGATCGTCAGGGTAAACGTGCTGCCCATGCCAATCGTGCCCTCGGCGACCAGTTCGCCCCCTAGCAGTTCGGCGAAGTGGCGGGAGATCGGCAGACCGAGGCCCGTGCCGCCATACTTGCGGGACGTAGAGGCGTCGGCCTGAGCAAACGGTTGGAAGAGTTGCGAGAGTTTCTCCTCGTCGATGCCGATGCCGGTGTCGATCACCTTGACCCGCACGGCGGGCTGGCCGCCGCGCCAGGCCGGCACTAAAGACACAACCAGGCGCACCCCGCCGCGCTCGGTGAACTTGATGGCGTTGCCGATGAGGTTCACCAGCGCCTGGCGAACGCGGGTGCCGTCGGTGCGCACGGTCTCCGGGATCTCGGTTTCGTATTCGACCGAGAGGGAAATATTGTGCTGTTCGGCGCGGACGCGCATCAGGCTGATCACGTCGGCGATGACGGCCGGCAGGCTGCAAGGCTGGACATCCATGACGAACTTGCCTGCCTCGATCTTCGAGATGTCGAGGATGTCGTTGATGAGTTCCAGCAGGTGCTCGCCGTTGCGGCGGATGATCTGGATGCTCTCCTTGTTCTGTACGCGCGTGGGGCAGGCCTGATGTTCTGCGCACGTGGTGCAGCACTCGATGGAACTGCCTATCATCTCGGTGAATCCCAGGATGGCCGTCATCGGCGTGCGGATTTCGTGGCTCATGTTGGCCAGGAAGTCGCTCTTGGCGGCGTTGGCCACCTCCGCATCTTCCTTGGCCCGCCTGATGGCCTGTTCCGCCTGCTTGCGGCTGGTGATGTCTTCCGCAAACCCCGCTATACCGTACGGCTCGCCTTGCTCGTCCTTGAGGACGACGACCGACATTTGCGTCGGGAATGTGCTTCCGTCCTTTCGCACGTGTCCCACTTCGTCCGCGTGATGACCTTGCCGCTTGACCGTTGCGTTGAACGGCGCCACCTCCGCCTTGAACTGCTCGTCCGTATGGAAGACGCTCAGGGGCTTCCCCACGAGTTCCGCGCCCGACTCGAACCCGTGCATCCTGGCCCAGGCATGGTTGACGAACTGGAGGTTGCCGTCCAGGTCCGCCACGGCGATCCCTTCTGCGGCCTGTTCGGCGATCACAGCCAGGCGCCGCAACTCATGCTCCATGCGCTTGCGGTCGGTGATGTCCCTGAAATACCAGATTCTGCCGTAGTATTTTCCGTTGGCGGCGACCAGGGGGGATGAGTATCTGTCGAAGCATCTCCCGTCGGCAAACTCGATTTCGTCCCTGCTCTTCTCGTCATGGTGCTCGTAGAGATACGCGACTTTGCGGCCGAATCCCGCCGGATCCTTGAGTTGGCCCAAGATGCAGTCCAGCATCTTCCCGTCGTCTCCTGTGTCCATAATGTGCTGAGGTATCTTCCATAATTCGCCGAAACGCTTGTTGAAGAGAATGGACTTTCCTCCCTGGTCTACAGTCAATATCCCGTCGGGCGACGTTTCCGACTGGGCTTCCAGGAGCATGGTCTTGAACAAGAGGGCCATGTCAATCCGGTTCAGGGTCCCGGCGGTCCACCAGGTCACGCCCATCGCGGCGAGCATGATGACGATCATCATGAGGGCTACGCCGAATGTGCTGTCGAAGTAGCCGTGTTCTTCGCCCTGCAAGCGCAGCCACCCCAGCACAACAGGTAAAACCACCACGAACGGCATTATACGCCGTATCAGCAGGCCGCCTGTGGTATTGCTGGTGACCGTCCGCATGAAACCCTCGGCGGGACGCGCCAGAAGAACCCCAAAACCCAGGATGACAAAAGTCACGGCCGTGTGCACCGCCATCTGCGTGTAGATGCCGATGCCGCATAGCGCCGAGTCGCATAGCGCCGAGTCGCCATACAGGTAACCTATCAGAGCCAGCAACCCGATCCACCCCGCCAGCAGGGCCAGCGGCTGCGCGATCCGGATGCCGCGGCGAGAGCCGGCCAGCAGCAGCGCGCTGCCAAGCAGAAGGAAGTTCAGCGCGGTCGAGGGTGCCATGCGGCCGGGGGAGAGCGTCTTGATCGCGCCGGCCGGTCCCCGGAAGAGCACCTGGTCAATGCCGAAGTTCAAAGCGAAGAGATACTGGCCGAGGGTAAGGAGGCCCAGCAAGGCCGTGGCCCCCGCGCACGCCTGCGACAGCCGCCGAATCGGCACGGAGCGGGCCGCGCGGCCGAACAACGCCAGCGACATCCCGGCCAGGACGAAGCCCACGGCCGTGTTGGCTTTCATGGCCACGAAACCAGGCAGCACGCTTTTCAGGCTGGGGATGTCCAGCAGCCAGCCCAGCAGCACCAGCAAGCCCGTTGCGAGGGCGACCAGCGCCGCCGGCGCGACCAGTTTTCTTGCGATGCGAGCATACGGCACATGCCCGGCAACCGGAAGGTTCATTCACCTACCCCCATCGCAGGCCGAGTCCGCAGATAGACTCAATTCTTCCGCGCCGGACCCGTCCATCCGCGATTGGCTGTCTGGAACCATTGTAAGCAATCCTGTCAGGGGGGCAGACCGCCAACCCGGCCGGCCAAGAAGGAGAACCCGGTGGCGCGGTCAACGGTTGGCTGATCTACGAAGGTGGCGGCGACGGTGGAGCGCAATCCACCGCCAGCCAGTGCCCATCCCATACCACTCAATATCGGCGGTTTCCCGGAATGGCTTCACCCTATAAGGGCTCGTTCGGGGGCATTCGGAAGGCAGGACAGACTTGGCTCGGACCGGGGCGCGCAAGGAAAAGGGGGCTGCACCCGTTTCCGGCTTCTTGGAAACGGGGGCTGTCCCTTTTCCGGCATAACAAAGGGGACAGTCCCCTTTTCGCAAAAGCGCGAAAAGGGTACAGCCCCCTTTGCCGCCGCCCTACTTCCCCGGCTGGCTCAGGTGGATGAACGTGCCCTTCTTGTTGCCCACGATCACGTCGGGTATGCCGTCGCCGTTCAGGTCCGCCGCGGTAACCTGCGTGCCGACGCCGGAGTTATCGTCGATCAGGTGGGGGATGAACTGGACGCCTTTTTCTTTATCGCGCTTCAGTTCGAACCAGTACACGACCGCCGGGGCCTCGGGCTCGACGTCGCCCTTCGGGCCGTGCGACCAGAACCGCTTGCCGATGAGAATGTCCTTCAGGCCGTCGCCGTTCATATCCACCAGTTCCATACCGTGCAACTGGCTGATGCGCAGGGCCGAAGAATTCATGTCCGGCTTGGCGGGCAGGATCACGTTCTGCTGCCAGGCGATCTCGCCTTTGGCGTCCTTCGCCTGCTTGTACCACAGGAGGCCGTACTCGTGGCAGTGCCAGACGGTGATGATGTCCTGCAGGCCGTCACCGTCGACATCGTAGACATACATCTGGCAGGCCGCCTCGGCGAACTTGAAGGGGTGCTTGATCCACGGCTCGCCGGGCTTGGCATTGGCCGGCTGCTCCCACCAGCCTTCGCCTTCGACGATGTCCATGCGGCCGTCGCCGTTGATGTCGCCCCAGCCGATGCCGTGCGTGTACCTCTGGTACTTGCCCTTCGGCGTGATGGGATGGAAGACCCACAGGTCGTCGGGCTTGGCCGGGTCGTACGTGGCATAGCCCAGGTACCCGTCGGTATTGAAGATGATCTCCGGGCGTCCGTCGCCGTTCAAGTCGCCCATCGTGGGCGACTCGTTGTCGATCACCTTGAAGGCCAGGTGCTTCTTCCACGGCTGGTCCTTGCCGGCGGGGTTCTCGTACCAGTAACCCTCCTTGCCGGGCCACGGCATGTAGAAGATGTCGGGCCGGCCGTCGGCGTTGAAGTCGCCGGTGAAGGTGAGGAAGTTGTCGGAGTAGTCCTTCGGGTCGTACACCTTGACCGGCCGCACCTCGTGCTTCTTCTGGAAGTCGGGCCCCTCGTACCAGTAGGGGCCGGAGACGACGTCCATTTTGCCGTCTTTGTTGAAGTCGGCGTAGTAGGCGCCCTCGCAGTAGAACTTGTCGGTCAGTTGCAATTTCTTGAACGTCGGGACGGGTTTCTCGGCCAGGCACGGGGCCCAGGCCAGAGACAGCACGGCAAGGGCCGCAATCGCTTTCAGCGTTCTCATGACTGCTCCTTAGTCGAGGCGTACCACGAGTTTTCCGACGGCATGCTTATACTTAATTGCGCCCGGCGGCAATCGCAAACGTGCGGTGAATCGTCTGATGCATCGGCAATCTCCCTAGTGTAGTGTTTCAGAATTATCGCACATTATGGTATCGGGTGCCACGGCTGCGCTGTTTGCAGCCGTGCTCTGCGTCGAACGGCGGCACGGCTGCAAACAGCGCAGCCGTGGCACCCGGCATCATTTCCCAGGAAGGTTCAAGGGGTAAGACCATATCCAACAGGGCTGCCATATTGTGGGTCCTGGCAAAAGAGATGGCCTCGGCATGCAGGACGGCCTTCAAGTACTTCTCGGCGCATTGCTGTGCATGAAAGCACGCCGCGTCATAATTCGGCGACTTTCGCGCGCGAAGTTCTCGCGCGGCCGTGACCAGGTCCCCTTCCGCTTTTTCGACCCATTCGCGCGTCAGCGGATTCATACAGCACGCGGCCTTTCTCGATGATCTCGCGCAGAAAAAAATCGTTCCACGCCAAACGCTGCCGCACATCCTGGGGCGTGCGAACGAGGAGGTCCACGGCGAACCGCACCCGGGTCTTTCGCAGGATCTCAAGGGACTTGTGGAGGGGGTTCCCCCGGCACGGCATGATCACCAGCAGGTCAACATCGGAATCTGCGGCAGGCTTGCCGTAGGCATGAGAGCCGAAGAGGATGATGCGGTCGGGCCGGAACTCGCGCGCGATCTGGCGCGCCAGCGCCTCGATGTCCGCCATCGTCACCATGACCGAACCTCCCGAACCCTACAGTCCTCATTATACCGACGCCGTGCGGGACCGCAAATATCCTCTTCCCCAAAAAAGACTTGGCGCCGCCGGGGTCATAAACGAGGTCGATAAGGCCCTGCTGCGATAGCGACCGCTACGCAAGGCCGGGGCCGCTCCCGGCGCTAGTGTAGCGCTTCACTCAGATGATATCTTATCCAAGGCGGCCGGGTGCCACGGCTGCGCTGTTTGCAGCCGTGCCACCGTTCGACGCAGAGCACGGCTGCAAACAGCGCAGCCGTGGCACCCGATACCATAATGTGCGATAATTCTGAAGCACTACACTAGCGGGAGCAAGGCGTGCGGCGACGTGCGTCAGCCTTCGACCCCGCCGGACCGCCCGCCGTTGCATCGGCGCAGGTACGCCATCACGAGGTCCGGCAGTATGCGGGCGGCCGAGCCGGCCAGCCCTGCAAGCAGAGTGCGCCCGAACGTGCGTCCGAGCCCCTCCGCCTCGCGGATCGGCTCCGCCGCCGCCCCGCGCGGCACACGGCGAGTTCCCCGAAATAACCGCGCCACCGCAAGCCCGGCGACGCCCCTGCCGCTCTTTGACGAAATGGATGGCGTACTGCCGACTAAGGGCGGATAGCCTACCGTCAATAGTCTTTACTCGGTATTCTTCCACCGCGCCTTAGCCGCCTTTTTTGCTATCTCAGCGCGCTTCTCTGGCGTCAACTTGGCCGCTCGTGCCTTGCCGCCCTTTAGACCGCCCAGACGGCCAAGTGAAACGGCGGCAGGATTCTTTTCTTGCTTGAGCGGTAATACAGGCGGCACGCTGCCCACGGCCTGATCTACAATGGCCTTGGCGAGTTGGTTCAAGTCTGACGGTCTTTGCAGTTCCTCCATGCCCGTATGCTCGAGCGATCAAGGATGGTTGTCCCGTTTTTTTGAAGAATCTGGTTGACGTTGGACGATTATCGAGTATAGTTGTACAGGGTGTACAGGGTGTACAGGGTGTACAGGCAAAGAACCGAAACCAAGAACCAAAGAACCAAGAATTAAAACAAAAACCAAGAACCGAAACGACAAACATAAGACATAGGAGATAAAACATGACCGTGCTACCAGTAGCCAAGGCGCGTGCAGATTTTGCCCATACGATCAACCGCGTTGCCTATGCGGGAGAGAGGATTGTAATCGGCAGCGGAAAACGTCGCGTTGCAATGGTTTCTTTAGATGATCTGGCCCTCATAGAGCGCATTGAGAACGAACTTGACGCGGACGGCGCAATAAGGGCCAGAAAAGAAAAGGGGCGCGTTTCTTGGGAAGATGCCAAGAAAAAACTAAACCTATAAGGACAGCCAATGGCAAAGCAAGTCTTCCTGAAGCCTTCTGCACTGAGAAACCTCCAGAAACTTCCGGAAGACGCCCAAAAGGCTCTTGCCGAAAAGGTCAATCTACTTGCAGTAGACGCCCGCGCTGCTGGAGAGAAAAAACTAGACGGGCATAATGACCTATTTCGCATCCGGGCGGGCGACTATAGGGCGGTATACGAGAAAGACGGAACCACTATCACTGTTCTGCTTTTCGGAGACCGCAAAAATATCTACAAAATGCTTCGCCGCCTGCATTAACCCCCCGCGCCAAACTGACTCACTACCCGCCGTTGCGCCGGCGCAAGTACGCCATCACGAGGTCCGGCAGCACGCGGGCCGCCGAGCCGGCCAGCCCTGCAAGCAGAGTGCGCCCGAACGTGCGTCCGAGCCCCTCCACCTGGTGGACCGGCTCCGCCGCAGCCCCGCGCGGCGCACGGCGAGTTCCTCGAAATAACCTGGCCACCGCGAACCCGGCGACGCCGATGACCGCCGCCGTCGCCAGCGGATGCTTCCGAACCAGGTTCAGCGGATGACACTCGGCCCGGACGTGCTCGCCTGCCGCGCGGACCTCGCCGAAAAAACCGTCAACGTGCCAGCGGGCCTGCCGCTCGATTTCTTCGGGCGGCAGGTCGCTCAGGCGGATCGGCGTGCGGTCCATAACGCTCATTTCTCTTCCCTGGCTTTGAGGACGCACATGGCGACCAGGAACACGGCCACCATCGAGCCGCCAACGATCATGTACCCCGCCCCAGGCACCCCGATGCGGCTCTCAATCTGCATGGCCAGGCCGACCACCAGCACCGCCAGGCCGAGCACTCCGAAACCCGCCAGCGCAAGCATCCATGTGGCCTCGCGCATGACGGAGCGGGCCAGGCGCCGGCCCTCGGCGGCCACGATCGCCAGGTAACAGCGCGCGGCCTCTTCGGCGTGCGCCAACGCCCGCTGCAAACGGTCCAGCAGGCCGGCCTGCGTTGTGTCAGCATCCGGATCGGACAATGCCGCTCCTCGCCCCGAACGAGCCGTGCCGGCAGGTCGGCAGCCGTCAGCCCCTGTTGCGTCCGACCAGGATGCCGAGCGCAAAGCCGATGGCCGCCGCCGCGCCGGCCACGATACCGATGGCTGCCGCAGGATTCTCCTTGGCCCACTGGCTCGTGCCGCCGACCACCTTGTTCTTGGCCATCGCCGCGACGTCTGCGATGTCGCGCTTCAGCGCGTCGACCTTCCTGCTCAGTTCGCCAGCCTCGGCCGCTCCAACTGTCTCTGCCATAACCTGCTCCTTTTCTCTGAAACCGCCACCTATCCGGCAGTTTCTCTGGTTGAATTGTAATGGAGTGGCCGGACCCAGGGCTAGAAAAATCTATTTTTCTTCCACCGCAAGCCCGCCGTCGGCCGGCGCACTGTGCGGCCGGCCTCGTATCGCGTCGCAGGGTGGCATGGTCACGCTGTTGCGTGACCATGTCGCAGTGATGCACCAGGCGCCGTTCCAGGCACATGGTCACGCAACAGCGTGACCATGCCACCTTCGTAACTGACGCACTGCAATTTCCCGGATTTTCCGCTTGACACCTGATATTTTTGTGATATCATGCCGCTATCAGACCACGGGGCCGTGCTATTTTAGGAGGACGAAGTCATGCAGGAACAGGAACGCACCGTTCTAAGCGGTTGGATCATGCTGCCGGTGGTCATTCTCATGTGGCTGGCCGCGCTGGCCCTCATCATCACCGGCATCTGGAAGGCCGAAGCCAGCCGTGAGAACTTCACCGCCGCGGTCTATATCATCATGATCGTCATGGGCGTGCTGATGGTGCTCACGGCTGCGCTCTTTTCCAGGGGCTTCTTTACCCTTCAGCCCAACGAGGCCCGCGTGCTGGTCCTCTTCGGCAAATACGTCGGCACGGTCCGAAAGGACGGCTTCCACTGGACCAACCCGTTTGCCGTCTATCGCGGCAAGATCGTGACCGCCCAGGTGGCCGGCAAGCCGAACCCCGAGGTCGTCCGCCAGCCCTGCAAGTACCACATCTCGCTGAGGGCCAGGAACTTCACGACCGATACCGTCAAGGTCAACGACCAGCGCGGCAACCCGATCGAGATCGGCGCCGTCGTCGTCTGGCGCGTCGAGAACACCGCCAAGGCCCTCTTCGACGTCGACGAGTACGAGAACTACGTCAGGGTGCAGAGCGAGACGGCCGTCCGGCACCTCGCCAACAGTTACGCATACGACCATTCGGGCGACGTGCCGGAAGGCGAAGTCACGCTACGCGGCAACGGGGCCGCCATCAGCGCCGCACTCGAGAAGGAACTCCAGGAGCGCCTGTCGCGGGCGGGCGTCTTCGTGCAGGAGGCCCGCCTGACGCACCTGGCATACGCCCCCGAGATCGCCGGCGCCATGCTCCGACGCCAGCAGGCCGAGGCCGTCATTGCCGCGCGCCAGAAGATCGTCCACGGCGCGGTCAGCATGGTAGAGATGGCCCTGAACGAACTCTCGGAGAAGCACGTCGTGGAACTGGACGAGGAGCGCAAGGCCGCCATGGTCGGCAACCTCCTGGTGGTCCTCTGCGGCGAAACGAACGTCGAGCCGATCATCAACGCCGGAACGCTATACCACTAATGAAACCAAGAATCTAACCGCGGAGAACGCAGAGAGCGCGGAGAAAAACAGAGTAATCTGTTTTTAAAAGAAACAGATCCGTGCTCAGCGTTCTCTGCGTTCTCTGCGGTTAAGGCTTTTTTGAAATGGCCGAAAAGAAAAAATTCCTCCTGCGGATCGACGAGGCCCTCTGGAACGACCTCGCCGCATGGGCCGCCGACGAACTGCGCAGCGTCAACGGCCAGATCGAGTACATCCTCAAACAGGCCGCCGGGGACCGCGCGGCCCGCAAAAAATCCGCCGCCCCTTCCCTGCCGCGCGGCAGCAGCCACGAAGAATCCTGATTATCCCGCGAGAAACTCGCGGCGAAGGCCGGCCGCAAGATCGCGGACGAGCGTCAGCGCCCGCTTCGCCGTCGCGCCGTCGCGCGAACCAAGGCCGCAGGCGGGCGTGATGAGGCTTTGCCTGAGGACCTGCTCGCGCTTAAAGCCCAGGGCCTCGACCTTGGCCACGTGCGCCAGCAGGCGATCACGCAAAGTCGCGGCGGTTTGGCCCGCGAGTAGGTCCGGGTCGGTCGGCACGATGCCCCACGCCAGGTTCCCGCCGCGCGCCATAAACCCCGCCAGCGCGTCGCGGTACATCAGGAAGTTGTCGGCGAACTCGAACGCGTCGAACGAGACGACCGAGAGGCGGCTCTCCAGAAAGATCGACCAGTCCGTGTTCGAGCAGCAGTGCGACCCGGTGATTTCCGTGCCGGCGGCCACGGCTTCGAGGACCTCGCGGACCTGGCCGACGCCCCACCCGAAGAACGGCGTTCCAAAACTGGAGAGGAACGGCTCGTCCACAAAGATCACCGGCTCCGCCCCCGCCGCACGCAACTGCTCGGCCTGCCAGCGAACCCGCAGAGAGAGGAACTTTACGAGCACGTCGCGCAAGACCTCGTTATAGAGGATGGGGTTGCCGTCTTCCCCCAGCACGGCCATGCCGACCGTGACGGGGCCGGCGATCTGGCCCTTCGCCTGGCGTATGCCGCGCTCCCGCACGGCGGCGACGAACGGCCCGAACCCGGCGGCCGCCTGGGGCGTCATGGCGGCCACGGAGGCATCGCCGGCGGCGTGGGCCGCCATCACCTGCTCGGCGCCCAGGAAAAACACCTCGTCCTGCACCAGGCGCAGGCGGCCCTCGCCGGTGATGACGAGGCCCGGCAGGCCCGCCAGCGTCTGCTCGTTCATCCCCTCGGCCCGCGAGACCTTGGGAAGTTGCGGCCAGTGCGGCAGGCCCGGACAATAGGCGAAAACCGTCTCGACGGCCTCGCGCGCATCGGTCGCGGGAAGGCTACCGATGCCGGTGGCGCGGCAGTTACCGAAGAAGGTCATGGGCGGCTCCTGGTCATGGCACCCGGATTATAACAACCGGAGGGTGGCATGGCCACCCTGTTGGGTGGTATGTGTTCAGCGAGGCGCAAGTGGCGTGGTAGTACTTAAAGTAGCGAATTGTATCGCGTTCACTATAGTATACACCGGAGGGCAAAAACGGGCACTTTTCGCGCCGCGAAGGCCCGAAAACCCCCTTGGCGCTAGCGCCAAGGCCGTTTTTGCGTCGTTTGGCAAGATGGGTAAGGCGATTTTTTACCGGTTTTTGATACTTCTTACGCGCTTTTGATCGGAACTTGATACCTTTTTTCGCCCGCCGGGCGGTTTTGACCACCTGCGATTATATACTATAGTATATCCTACCGGGACAGTGGGGATTCTCCGACACCCCTTCCGGCGCCCCCAAAACAATCAGGGACAGCGCCAAGCGGTTTCGGCGGGCCGGGTCGGGGGCCCGGGCGGGGTTGGCGCTGTCCCTGATTTCGGGTGATTCGCCCCCCTCGGCGGCCTCAGGGACTGCCATTTTGGCAGTCGTGCCTG
>JAPLMO010000129.1 GCA_026386995.1 Planctomycetota bacterium
TTCGCCTTGCGAAGCCCCTGCTTCAGCAAGCGGATGGCCGATTGGCGTCTGGCCTCAAGCTCCTCGGCGCTTCCTTTGGGTCTCATACGACTCTTATCGGCAAGCCATTGCCGCGACTTTAGTAATACCGGACTCAATAATCGCCAGACAGCGGCGTTTGGCGTGGTCCGTAGCGGACTGCGGTGCGAGGCATAAACATGCGGAGTACTCTGAAAAACATCATCGCCGGGCAACTGGGGTCGCTGCCGGGGGTCAGTCGGCTGTTCTACCGATATTACGTGTACCGTGTTCCCCTGGATGAGAAGGGTCTTCGCGGCCTGATCCAGAAGCGGGGTCACAGCATCGACCTGCGTCTTGGCAGCGGCGAGGGCATTCCCCGGTCGCTGATCAAGAACCTGGAGTTTCTGTTCCGCGAGGTCCGGCGGCGCAACATGCTGGTGGACGAGCCCCTGCGGTGGGCGCTGGAACTGCTGGCGATGGCGAAGTGCGGGCTCCGCCCCGCGCCGGAGGCGGTAGCGCCGCCACCGCGAGCCGGGTGCGGCGCGTTGCCGGAGGAGACGGCGCTGGCGGCCGTGATTCGAGGGCGGCGAAGCGTACGGCAATGGAGTTCGGAGCCCGTGAATGCCGATGAGATTATCGCGGCCATAGACGTGGCCAAGTGGGCGCCTTCGTCCTGCAACCGCCAGGTATGGCAGGCGCTCCTGATCGAACGGGCGGATGACGTCACGTTTCTCCGTGACTACTTCGCCGGGGCGTTTTACGCCCAGGCGCCGTTGCTGGTGCTTGTTTTGGCCAAAACGGCCCTCTACGGCCCAAGCGAGCGGCACTTTGCGTACCTGGACGGGGCGGCGTTTATCCAGAATCTGCTCCTGGTGTTGCATGCGAAGGGGTACGGCGCTTGCTGGCTAGGGTTCACCGGCTGGAACAGCCTAGGCGGCGTGTTGGTCGCCGAGGAGAAGGTCCGCGTGTTCTACGAGTATTTCAACCTGACTCGAGATCAGGTGCCTGTGAGCCTGGTCGCGGTAGGCCGCCCGGCGTCGACGCCGAAGGCCCCTCCCCGGCAAGGCATTGACAATATTGTCCTGAGACGGAGGTAGTGGAAACACGATGGCGAAGAAGATCGGTATCCTGACTTACTTCTGGTCGCCCAACCCGGGGACATTCCTCCAGGCGCTGTCAACCCAGCGGGCCCTGGAGAGGCGGTTCCCAGAGCATCGCGTCGAGGTGATCAACCTTCGGCATCGGCGGATCTACTTCCGGCCGAATCGCCTCGATCTGAAGCCGTCCCACTTCATAGCCCATTTCCAACGCCACTTTGCTTACAGCCGGCGGAGGCGGAAGCATCTGCGGCTGAGTCCGAATGGACTCGTGACCGCCAATTACGACGAGGCCGCGGCGTTCATCGAGGCTCAGCACTACGACCTGATCGTCGTGGGTGCCGACACGGTTTTTCAGTTGCTCGACGCCTACTCGGCCAACGGCCAGCCGCCGATCTACTGGCTGCCGCCGGCGCTGAAATGCCGTAAGGTGGCGCTGGCGGCCTCGGCAGCCGCGCTCACGTTCGACAAACTCGACGAGGGCCTGCGCCAGCGGCTTGCCGAGTCGATCCATGCATTCGACTTGGTGGCGATCCGCGACGACCTGACCTACTCGCTCATGGAGGATCTCGGCCTGAAGGGCTCCCCGCGTCTGCGGCGCGTAGCCGACCCCACCTTTACGTATGACATCGACACGGCACCGGCGGACAACCTTGTCCGGCGTCTGCGGATGGACACCTCGCGACCGACAATCTGCGTAAGCCTGCCGAGCCGGCCGGATGCCGATGCTATTGTGGACCACTACAAGGCGGCCGACTACCAGATCGTATCGTTCGACCAGGAACGCTCGGCCGACTACTGGCTCTACAACATTGAGCCGTTCGCGTGGGCCGGTCTCCACCGTTATTTCAGACTTGAGGTCACGGATCGATTTCATGGGTCGGTCTTCAGCCTTCGCAACGGCACGCCGCTGGTCGGACTCGAGGTCGACAGACAATTCTACACGAAGCACGGGCAGTCAAAGAAGTACAGCCTCCTGAGGCAGTTCGGCCTTGAGAAGACCAACCACGGGAACCTCGACCGCACCCGCGACATCGGCGACGTGATCCGGATGTGCGACCGCGTGATGGCCACGTTCGACCGCGAGGCCGCGCTGCGCCGAGCGGAAGAACTGCGGCAAGAGTACCTCCGCATGCTGGACACCGTGGCGGAACTGCTCTAGCCTTCCCGGTCGCCGGTGCGACCGCACGTGTTCTAGGGAGCGTGAGTTCATGTCGATCGGCACCAGGCTTCGCAAGGAGTGGAGCGTCGTTCAGGCGTACCTGCGAGGCTGGCGCACGCCGCATAGAATCCTCGTCATCGAGAGCGACGACTGGGGTTCGATCCGCGCGTCCTCTCGGGAGGCCTACGACCGGCTTGTGGCGGCGGGTTATCCGATGGGCCGCTCCGCTTTCGGCGCTGATGCCCTGGAGACCGATGAGGACCTCGACCGGTTGTTCAACGTCCTCGGAAGCGTCCGGGATGCCTCCGGCCGCCCGGCCTGCATGACGGCCAACATGGTCATGGCCAACCCGGACTTCGATCGCATCCGCCAGCACGACTTCCGGTACTACTTCCACGAGCCGGCCTGCCTGACGCTTGCACGGTCTGCGGAGCGCCAGGGCGTGACGCGGCGATGGTCGGAGGGGGCCGAGCGGCAGGTCTTTGTGCCGCAACTCCACGCGCGCGAGCATGTGTGCTGGTGGAAGTGGCTGACGGCGCTGCGGGCGGGCTCCGTGGAGGCAAGGCTCACGTTTGACCTGGGAATGTGCGGCGTGCCGCGCGACGCCTCAAAGGAAGGGCAGGGCTTCTACAGCCCGGTCTACCTGGACGATGCGGAACTCGAGCGGCAGGGGGTAGACTTGGCGGCCATGGTGAAGGAAGGGGCCGCCCTCTTCGAGAAGCAATTCGGTCATCGGTCGCTGACGGCTATCGCGCCCAACTACTGTTGGACGTGCCATGTGGAACACCTGTGGGCCGAGGTCGGCGTGCGGTTTGTCCAGGGCGCGACGCTTCAAGATGTCGGCAGCGTCTTGCACCAGCGATGTCACTATCTCGGCCAGCGAACCGCAACTGGCGGCTGGTACCTGGTGCGGAACTGTCTGCTGGAACCGTCGGGAGCCAACGGCGAGGGGGCCGCGGATTGCTGTCTGCGTCAGGTTGCCTGCGCGTTCCGGATGCATCAGCCGGCGATCGTCTCGTCGCACCGCGTTAACTATGTCGGGTCGATCATCCCCTCAAATCGCGCGCGCGGCCTCCGCCAACTCCGGAGGCTGCTCGATGCCATTTGCCGCCGCTGGCCCGACGTGCTTTTCATGAGTTCCCCCGAACTCGGCTGCCTCATCGCCGGACAGAGGGGGGCGAGCGACAATGGACAGGGCGAGGCTCAGCGCGCGGCAGGTTCTCCGCCTGGGGGGCATCGATGAACGCATTCCTGAAGGCGGCTTACCAGGCTCTGGCATCGGCGATGCGAAAGGTCCTCCCGGAGCCGATACGCGCCCGCCTTAGCGCGGAAGGCTTCAGCATCCGGCAGTTCATGAAGGAATCGGCCATGCAGGTCGAGCCGGGCTCGCAGGTACTCGACGCGGGCGCGGGCAACTGCCCGTACAAGGACCTGTTCGCGCACACCCGCTACGAGTCGGCGGACTGGAAGGACGGCTCGACGGTCAAACACGACTTCCTCTGCGACCTGCACCAGGTGCCGAAGCCGGACGAATCTTACGATGCGATCCTCTGCACGCAGGTTCTCCAGCACGTCGAGTACCCGCAGCAGGTGGTCCGGGAGTTCCACCGCCTCCTGAGACCGGGAGGCCGGCTGTTCCTGACAACATGCCAGGGCTGGCCGGTCATCCAGCCGCCATACCACTTCTACAACTTTACGAACTTCGGCCTGATGTCGCTCTTTCGCAATGCGAATCTGCGAGTCGCGTTCATCCGGCCGCGCGGCGGCGTTTTCTGGAACCTGGGGCACCGGCTCAGGGAACTTCCAATCTACATAACGTCGCAGTACCGGCACAACCTTCCGGCCCTGCTGTGTCTACTGCCATTCTTCGTCGCCGGCACCGTCGTCTTCGGCTTCTGCGTCCCGCTTGTCTTCCATTACCTGGACCGGATAGACAAGTCCCGGGCGAGCACGTTGGGCTACGCCTGCTATTGTGTGAAGGATGCGGCGCAGGACCGGGATTCCTGAGGCTCTTCTCAAGGGTGGTCAACATCCGAAAAAGAAGTGTTATGGCTCAAGGGGGGGCTGGCCGTCCGCGAAGTGGATGGGTAATCTCCCCGGCGGGACGTTGGCACATGGGGGAAACGGCGCCTCGGGCAACCCGCCGGCGGCGATACGCTCAAGGACTGAAACCAGCACCGGAGCGTTGCGGTCCACGTCGAAGTACGTGTGGATGAAGGCTCGGGCACGGTTGCCCATCCGGCGGCTCCGGTCGCGATCCCCGAGAAGTCTCACCACGCCGTCGGCCAGTGCCGTGCCATCCTGGGCCGGAACGAGGAGCCCCGTCACCCCGTCCGCGATGATCTCCGGCGTCCCGCCAACGCGGGTCGCGACGACCGGTAGGCCGCAGGCCATCGCCTCCATCACCACGTTGGGCAGACCCTCGGCGTGGCTCGCGAACGCCATGACATCGGCGGCCCGCATATACCTGAGGACTTCCGGCCGAGGCACTTTCCCTGTGATGGTGAAGCGGTCCGCGAGGCCGTCCTCTTGAGCGCGTCGGCGCAGGTTGGCCGTTTCGTCGCCGTCGCCGATCCACATCGCGGCCAGCCCCGGCCGGCGGCCGGCCAGGCTGCGGAAGGCACTGTAGAACTCTTCGGAACCCTTGTTGCGATGGACGTCTCCCGCCGTGAGCATGTATGTGCGGTCGGCGGCCAGGCCGAACGCGGCCCGCGCCGTTGCGCGGTCGGCGCAGAGCCGCAGATCGTCCAGGTCGATGCCCCGGTAGAACGTGTGGACGTTCCGTGCGTCGGGCGAGAGCGCGAGGATGTCGCGCCGAAGCGCCTCGCTCGTCGTCAAGACGATGCTGCTGTGCCTGACGTTGTGCCGCAGGAGGCGCCGGTTCTCGTCCGAGAGGCGGGGCAGCGTGTGCACGTCGCTCCCGATGGCCCAGCAAACGGACCGGCGCCGCAGTTGCCGCGCAATGTACTGGGCCGCGTGCGCTGGCGCGCCGAACCCATTCCCCAGCACCAGGTCGAACCGGTGCCTCGCGTGCAGCGACTCGCACAGCGGTGCGGCTGCCAAGGCGAATGATCGCGACTGGAACCACATGTGCCGGCGCGAACGGATGGAGAAGTAGGGGGGGCGGTACACCTCGATGCCGTTCCACACTTCGTACCGCTTGACCTGCGCATACGAGGCCAGGCGGGGGATCTTCCTGAACCACGCGGGCACGTAGGCCGTCGGCACGACGACGACCACGCGTTCCGACAAGCGGCGGAGCCTGAGAAGCAGGTTGGCGAAGAAGCCCCCCGCGGTGGGCCTGGCCCGGTTTGGGAAAAGATGAGCGCCGACGATGACCAGGATTCGGAGCGGGGTTTTCGGAGTGTCCATGAGCATCAATGCACGAGGCCCTCGCAATGTTCCTGCCGTTGGCACGCGGCCCTGCCATGTCGGAGTGTCGGCGGGTTCCGGTCGGGTGAGCCCCCGGACCGCCGGGCGCTACGTCCGCCCAGGGTCCGGCCGCAGGGCGGCGGGGAGAAGTTCGCCAGCGGTCGTCGAGTCCGCTAAGGCGGCCTGGACTTGGTACTGGCGCATGAGCCAGACCACCGCCAAGAAGAACCAGTAGTGCTTGGTCGCCATCCAGTCGCCGCCCAAGTCCAGCAGCAACAGGTAACCGAGAATGGCACCGGCGTACCATTTCTCGATGCCGCTCCTCATGCGCAGGACCACAACGACCATGGAGATGGCGAGAACGACGTAGATCCCGCCGCCCATTAAGCCGAGGCAGGCCAGGTTGTCGAAAAAGGCGTTGTGAGCCACCGTGCCGTTACTGGTGCGGAAGCATCGCATGCCCGCGCCCAGGGGGTGGCTGGCCGCGTACTGGGCGGCTTGCTTGATGAGTTCGAAGCGGGACAAGGCGCTCTTGTCGCGGTACGTGGGATCGATGAGGCGATTCACCGTGGTTTCCGGCAGCACGTAACTGGCGCCGACAATGACGGCGACCCCCACGAGGGCCAGCCCGGCGGCGATACCTATCACCAGCCACGGCCTCCGCAGGAGCAGCCGTGGCGACAGCAAGGGGATGAGGGTCGCCGGCACGAGGAAGTAGGCGGCCTTGCGGCTGGCGGTCATAAGCACGCCCACCGGAAGCACGACCAACCCGAAGATCCAGACCCAACGGAGGACCCGGTGCGGATCCTTCCGCAACAGGTAGAAGCAGGTGAGGAAACCCAGGCCAAAGATCGCGCCGAGAAGGTTAGGGTTGACCCCCGGATCCTCGCCGAACGCGACCGTGAAACGCATCGCCCCGGTGGGGGCGAGGCCCAGCAGCCTCGGCAGGACAGCCGTGAGCATGCACGAGACCGCGAAGGCGCGGAGCGGCCATTGCAGTTCCCGCTCATCCCAGCACAGCGCGAGGAGCAGCGCCATGTAAACGAACAACTGGATCGGCGTCAGTGCAGCCGGGAGGGCGACATGCGGATACAGCGCCCAGGTGACCGAAAGGAGGGCGACCAGCATGTAGGCGAACAGCGTCAGGGTGATGACGTTGAATAGGCGCAGGCGTCTCTGGCGGATGATGTACGGGATGCTGCATAGTAGCACCAGCAGGCCCACGCCGCGCTCCGCGCTGACCAACCCCGACATGCCGAGGCCAGTGCCGATGGGCATGAGTGCCGCCATTAGACAGAGGCCGAATAAGGGACGCCAGAGGATGCCGGCCATCGTCAGCGGAGCCATCAGCACGACGGGCAGGGCCCACAGGATGCCCAGCCGAATGGCAATCAGGCTGGCCGCAGCCGCGGCCAGCCAGACGACGAGGTACATGGCCCACATCAGCCACGTACCCTGCGGAGATTCCTCCGCAGACGCGCTCGCGACTAACAGTTCCCCCTGGGCTCCTGCCGCCATCACGCCGTTCTCCATTATCCCGCCGCGTTCACGCCAGAAGGCCATATCCCCGTGCCTCTCAGTTAGCCCGCCGTGCAAGGTGGCGGGTTGATGACGAATCACACCTTCCCGGCAAGCGTGCGTTCAATGTCCTCGGGGTACTCGAACTCGACTTGCGCCTCCGGCTCCAGGTGCTCCTTCAGAATGCAGCGGATGCGGGCATTGCGGCTGCCCGCTCGACAGCCGGGTCCCAGGCTCTGCTCACACTGTATTGCCTGTCGTCATGGCGTCTTCTTCCAACCGGACCGACGACCGCCCCGGCCGGCGGCAGGTCTACCCGCTCGTGCGGGCCAGGTAATTGTTGATAATGTACCGCGCCTTCCCGGCGGGCGTGCGCTCGATGTGGGTCGGGTACTCGAACTCGATCGAGGCCGCGTCGCCCAGGTTCTCGTGCAGGATGGCGAGCATCTTCTTCTCCTCGATGGGCCGGTCGTACTGCGGCGTCGGGACAATCCGGATCTTGACTTGCCCAGGGGCATCCTGGACGAACTGGAAGGCCTCCGCCCCGCGAACGTAACGGAAGACCAGGGCGCCGATGGCCCCTCCGATGCGGCTGCCGTCGCACCGGACAAGCATGTCGTTGACGCGTCCGTCCACACGCAGGATGCGGCCGAGCCCCCGCCCGCAGGAACAGGGCTCGTCGGTCAGTATCCCCGCGTCGTTGTTCATGTACCGCAGAAGCGGCATCGCGTAGCAGTCCAGGTCCGTCAGCAGGAAGGGGCCTTCGCCGGAGAAGGCCGCGTCTCCGTTCGGCAACTGCACTTCCATGACCGCATGCTCGTCGCAGCGGTGGTAGCCTTCACTTTCGCCGCACTGGTACCCGAGGCTGTTGATCTCGCAGCAACCATAGTAGGGGAGCACACGGGCGGAGAAAACCTCCTGTATCTTGTCGCGCCAGGCGTCGAGCATCGGCTCGGCCGTCGGGAAAACGGCATCGAGTTTCAGGCTTAGTCCGGCCTCCTGAACCATCAGCGCGAAGAGGTAGCCGACGGAGGTGTAGGTGATGAGATGCTGCGCCGAAGAATCACGCATCCGCTGCACGTACTCGCCGACATTTTGCCGGTCCAGTTCGAACGCGGGCAGGAACAGGTCTTTTTCACCGAGGAGCCGCGTGGCCGCTTGGCGCCACCAGGCCGTGTGGGCCTGGCCCAGGCTGCCGCCGAAGAGGAAGATCCGCGGCATGCCCAGGCGGAGCCCGCCCCATGCCTGCCCTCGGGCGTAGCACTGGTTGTGCCAGGCCGCGTCGCGTTTGCGACGGCGGATGCACACGGGTTCGCCGGTCGTCCCGCCCGACCGCGCCTCGAACGTGTCCTTGTCGGGGATGTTCGTGGCCCAGAGACGCTCGCGGTTCTCCCGGACAATGTCCCTTGTCAGGGGAGGCAGTTTCGGCAGATCGGCGATGGCTGTGATGTCGCCGGGCTTCAGGCCGCGCTGGTCCATGACCTCGCGGTAGTATGGCACGTGGGCATAGCAGTGTTCGATCAGGGCCTGCAACTTGGAGTTCCGCAACCCCTCGAGGCGCTCCCGCGGCCACCACTGGCTCTCTTCGAGAAAGTCGAGAACCTCCTGGGCAGGGTAATGGCGCAGCCACCAGTAGATGCGTTTGACCGGGTGATGTTTCATCCTCAAAGTGGCATCGCCTCCTTAACGGCCAACTGGAAGCACGCGCATACTGAAAGGCGGTCGCACATACGCTCCGCCGCACTCCGATTGGTTCCAGCCTTAGTTAGCATCACGAGTATTATCGGCACAACGCCGGCGTGTGACAAGAGCAAATCTCCGGCACTGTTCTGGAACTATTTCTCTTTTCCGCCCGCGAGATATTCGAGTACAATTCCGTGAACGGTTACCAGTTATCTGGAGTATCTGCGGGACCAGGCGCGATGACATGGCCGATGACGCAGAAAGTCCGATGACGCCCGCCGCAGAGGCGGCCCTTGGACCGCCGCAGGCGGTTCGTCTGCGTGCTGCCCTGCCGGGGGAGTTGCGGGATGCGTCGCGTCTTCAGTACACGCTGGAAACACTCCTCGGGCCGCTGGGGCTGGCGCCCGACTTTGAGACGCAGCCGGCGCCCGCCGCGGATGCCGCCGCGCTATCCTGGCCTGGCCGGCCTGGGCAGACGGAGGTGGACCTCTCGCGGCTGCGGGATGCCTTTGCCGCAATCTCCGGCGAGCGGGAACGGAATCTGCTGCGCGACCACCTGGGCCGCGTGGCCGCCTCGGTGCTGAAGGTTGATTGCAGACGGCCCATTTATTCGGAGTGGGCCCGGGAGATCGGCCACGCGCTGGCAGCCCTGAATCCGACGTGGCAGCCGCCGG
>JAPLMO010000456.1 GCA_026386995.1 Planctomycetota bacterium
GTCGAGTGCCTATGAAATGCCGGCGAGGAAATTCGTGACGGCGACCTGAAAAAGGCTCCGCCCTCACACGGGGGGCCACGCAAAGATCAAATTGATCACAGGCTCTCAGGGTGACATAGCCTGCGGGCTGTGCCAGAAAAACCAGTCACACCCAGATTCTTCACTTCGTTCAGAATGACAGATTCAGGACGCGGCCGCAACACCGCCCTCGCCAAGGCGAGATTCTTCGCCGCCTGAAGGCGGCTCAGAATGACAGCATCCCTCCTCCTACACCTTCCCCTCGCCGAACAGCGCATCAACAAATGCCTCGGGGTCGAACGGCGTAACGTCGTCGGCCTTCTCGCCGATGCCGACGAACTTCACGGGAATGCCTAGGTCCTGCTTTATCGCCAGGACGATGCCGCCCTTGGCCGTGCCGTCGAGTTTCGCGAGGAAGATGCCCGTCACGTCGGTGGCCGAGCGGAACTCGCGGGCCTGGACGATGGCGTTCTGGCCGGTCGTCGCGTCGAGCACCAGCAGCACCTCGTGCGGCGCACCGGGAATCTGCTTGGCGAGGACCTTGCGGATCTTCCCGAGTTCGCGCATCAGGTGGTCCTGCGTGTGCATGCGGCCGGCGGTGTCGACCAGCAGGTAGTCGACCTTGCGGGCCACGGCCGCCCGGGCGGCATCGAAGGCCACGGCCCCCGGGTCGGCCCCGACGCGATGCCGCACGATGTCTACGCCGACGCGCTCAGCCCAGATGGCCAGTTGCTCGTCGGCCGCGGCGCGGAACGTGTCGCACGCCGCAAGGAGGGCCGTCTTCCCCTCCCCTAGCATCAGCCGCGCCAGGCGAGCCACGGCGGTCGTCTTGCCGGAGCCGTTGACGCCGACGAGCATGACGACGGTCGGCCCGTCGGGGTTGTTCTTGAGGCCGTCGCCCCCCTGCTTGAGTGCGTCCTTGAGGTCCTTCTTGATGACGCCCAGGAGGTCATCGTCGGCCGTGATCTCGCGGTCGCGGTACCTGGCCTTGAGGTCCTCGACGATCTTGCGTGTGGTGGCGACGCCGACGTCGCCGAGGATGAGGGTCTCCTCGAGTTCCCTCAGGAATTCAGCGTCGATCTTTCGGCCGATGCGAAAGAGGCTGCGCACCCCGTCGGCCAGTTTCGAGCGGGTCTTGGTGAGGCCCTCGGTCAGTTTGCTGAGCCACTTGAAAGCCATGCGTCACGCACTCCCTATTGCGGATTGAAGGACACACAGGTCGCCCGCCGTTGCCTTTCAATCCGCAATCCGCAATCTGCAATTCGCAATGGCGTCATTTGTCGGAGTCCGCTTCGTTCCCCGCCGCCTTTTCGGCCTTCGCCGCGTCCTCGCCCTTGATGAGCCTGAAGATCTTGTCGAGCACGCCGTTGACGAACGCCGCCGACTCCGCCGCGCTGAACCGCTTGGCCAGTTCGATGGCCTGGTCGATGGCGACGCGCGGCGGGATGTCGGGGCACTGCGAAATCTCGTAGGAGGCCAGGCGAAGGATGTTGCGGTCCAGGACGGCCATGCGTTCCAGGCGCCAGTGCTCGGCGGCTTCCTGGATGAGTTTGTCGGCCTCTTTGCGCCAGCCCCAGGCGCCCTCCGCCAGGCGCCGGGCGAAAAAGTACACCTCGGGGTCTTTGGTGCTCTCGCGCAGGAACTCGACGGTCTCAGGCGTGACGTCTTCCTTGCGCACGTCCAGTTGATAGAGGGCCTGGAGGGCGATCTGCCTGGCCTGTTCCCGTCGCTTCATGTCAAACAACCTTTATGAACACGCGGCGGACAAGTCCGCCGGCTAAATGATGAATCGGGCCTTATTCCTGCCTGTAATATTTAGCCCCCCGTGAATACACGGGGGGCCGAACGTCCGCCTGCCGTCAGCCCCCGCCGCCCCCGGCGTGTTCACCGGTACGTGTTTAGAGTGCCAGGCAAGGATTGTCATTCTGAGCGAGCGAGAGCGAGCGAAGAATCTCGGCCGCCCGAAAGGCGAGATTCTTCGGCCCCGTAAACGGGGCCTCAGAATGACAGCGCAACACACGTACGTTCACCGGGGGCTAAATAGCGCCAGGACGCCGCGCGGGGCGGCGGCAACTACTTCGCCCGTTTCTTTCCGCCGAGGGCGTCCATGAGGTTGGCCATCTCAATGGCGCTGGCAGCGGCGTCGGCGCCCTTGTTGCCCGCCTTCGTGCCGGCCCGCTCGATGGCCTGCTCCAGCGTGTCGGTCGTGATGACGCCGAAGATCGTCGGCACGCCCGTCGTCATGGCGATGTGGGCGATGCCCTTCGACACCTCGGCGGCGATGTAGTCGAAGTGCGGCGTCGAGCCGCGGATGACCGCCCCCAGGCAGATCACCGCCGCGTACTGGCCGCTCTCGGCCATCCGCTTGGCGGCCATCGGAATCTCGAACGACCCCGGCGTCCAGGCCACGTCCACCGCGT
>JAPLMO010000117.1 GCA_026386995.1 Planctomycetota bacterium
CCTGAAGGAAGGGTGGAACGAGGTGCTGCTTAAGGTCGCACACCGCGACGGCCCGTGGGGCTTTTACTTTCGCGTTATCGACCCGCAGCGCCAACTGAAGTTCGCGCTGAAACCCGAGTCTTCACCACGCAATCAGTGAAAGGGGACGTAAAATGCCGGTTCGAGTCGGACTTGTCGGCCTGGGCATGATGGGCACGACGCACTTCAAGTCTTACCAGGAAATCCCCGGGGCCGAGGTCGTGGCGGTCTGCGACGTCGAGGGCCGCAAACTCTCGGGCGACTGGTCGAAGGCCGCCGGTAACATCGATACCGGGGCCGCGAAGCAGGTGGACCTCAGCCGCCTGCGGACCTACAGCGACTTCGCCGCCATCCTGGCCGACCCCGAGATCGACCTGGTGGACCTGTGCGTGCCCACGCACCAGCACGCCGAGATGACGATGCAGGCCCTTGCGGCCGGCAAACACGTTTTCTGCGAGAAGCCGATGGCCCGGTCCTCGAAACTGGCGCGCGAGATGATCCGCGCGGCCAAGAAGGCGGGCCGGCTGCTGGCGGTGGGGCACGTCCTCAGGTTCTGGCCCGAGTATCTGCTGATGAAAGACCTGATCGACTCCAGCCGCTACGGTCGCGTGCGAAGCGCGCACTTTGTGCGCCTCAGCCCGCGCCCGCAGTGGTCGTGGAACAACTGGCTCCAGGACGCCGAGCGGTCCGGTGCGGCGGCGCTGGACCTGCACATTCACGACACCGACACGGTGCAGTGGTTCTTCGGCCGCCCGGCGAAGGTGGCCTCGGCCGGGACGCTGGAGGGCGGCGGCATTGCCCACATCGTGACGGACTACCGCTACGAGGGCGGGCCGCTCGTCGTGGCCGAGGGGGGCTGGAGTTTCCCCACGTCGTTTCCGTTCCGCATGGAGGCCCGCATCCAGTTCGAGTCTGCGGCCCTGGAGTACTCGAGCCTGCGGTCGCCGACAGTCGCGATCTACGACGATAAGACCGACAAGGTGGAGCATCCGCCCATCCCGGCCGCCTTCGGCTACACCGAGGAGTTGCGCTACTTCGTCGGGTGCGTAGCCGCAGGGACGCCCCCCGCGCATCTGTCGCCGGCCGACTCTGCGGCGGCCGTGGCGATTGTCGAGGCCGAAATCAAGTCGGCCCGCTCGGGCCGGGCGGTGAAGGTGGTTCTGTAACGCCTAGTATGACAGCGCTACTTCCGTAGTGTGCGCGGCGGTTCAGGAGACCCGCCGCGCAAATCGCAATCTAGCGCTGTCGTACTAGGCGGGGTCGTGTTTAGCCGTCGCCGCTACGGCGACGCGAAACGGCGAACGGGCTGATGCGTCGCGTCGTGCAGGCCACCCGCGTCCGCCGCCGATTATAGTTCAGCCCCGAAATTATACTTGCCCCCGCGGGCAGGTTGCGGGGAAGATGTCAGCATGTCTTTGCGATAGAACCTCGAACTGCGGGGTGACCGATGCTCGAACAACTGCGCGAAACGGCCAGGGGCGTACAGTCGACGTTCCGCGAGGCGGCGCTCTTGGCGGAGATCGAGAAACTGCGCGAGGCCATCGAGGCAACGGAGCAGACCCTCGCCATGCAGAAGCACCGCCTGGAACTTCTGGCGAAGGAACTCCAGAAAGAGCCGGGCCACCTCGCCAAACTGGCGGGGACCGATGCGGGGGCGACCCTTGTGGGCGTGATCCGCGGCCTCGCGGGCCAGCCGCAACACCCGGCGGCCCCGCAGCAGCCTCCGCCGGCGATTAGCGCCCGGCAGCCGCAGTCCGGGTCTGCTCGCCTGTCTGCGCCGCAGTTGATCAAGGTTCAACAGCAGCGTGCGGCAGTCGCTTTTGCGCAGGCCGCGCCTGTGCAGGCCGCCCCTGTGCGCCCGGCCCCGGCCGCCGAGACGACCCCGGCCGCGGAGACGGTCGAAGAGAAGCCCCCGGCCGCGCCGCCCGCTCATGAGGCGGCCGAGACGGAGGTTACGCACGAGGCGGCCGCAACGCCGCCCCCCGCGCCCGCGGTTGAAGCCGGGCCGCAGGATGAGTTTGATGCCCACGAGCGGCTGCTCGTCAATGCAATCGACACCGGCTGCCACGCGCTGGCCGATCTGGACCAGACGATCACCGAGGTCCAAGACCTGGCGCGGGCGGGGGTGTGGCGGATCGTCAAAGGTATGGTGTCGTCGCACAGCCCCGAGTACGCGAAGATCGAGGAAGTCCGCAGCCACGCCCACGAGGTGCAGGAACTCCTGGGGTCGTTCGAACACCAGGTGCGCGGGCTTCACGACCAGTTCGGCCACCGTGTCGATGCGGCGGACCTGGCCGGGTTTGCGAAGCGTTTCGCGGAGGCCCTGGCCGCCGGCCCGCACGAAGAGCACCTCGGCCACCAAGCGACCGAGGCCGCGCGCGCGGCATACCACGACGTGCGGCGGATGTGCGCGCGGCTGCAACTGGACGCCATCGCGCTCAGGGCGGAGCGTGCGGCCGCGCGGCGCTCGGGGCGCAGGCAACGCATGGGCGTGTAATACTACAACGCCGCTGCTGCCCGGCGTCACAACCGGCAGGTATGAATGACGCCGGCGGGTTACTTGACTTTTGCCGAAAATGGGGTATATTGTAGGTTAGCGGCAACTGAATTGCGCGCCTGGCATGCGGCCGGAGGGGGTTCGCGGACGGGGGCGCGCCAATCACTTCACTTGCTGGCCGTGGGAGAGGGGAAAAACGCATGTTTCCTATACCTGTACGTTCGCTTAGGCCGGCATCTCTGCGCATACTGGCTCCGGCAGCCATGCTCCTTGCGGCCGCACTGAGTGCGGACCAGCCCGCCTTGGCGGAGCAGATAATCTCCATCTGGAACGGCGGCGCCGGCAACTGGAACACCGCCGCCGGCTGGACGCCCGTCGTCGTTCCGAACAACGGCGGCGGCAACACGTATGACGTGCGCATCGACGGCGGCAACGCCGCCGCATCAAACGTCACCCTCAACATCTCTCCGACGATCGACCTCTTGACGGTCGACGCCCTCGACAGCCTGACCATCCCGAACGCTTACAACCTTACCGTAGCCGGCGGCGGCATCGCCAACGCTGGTACGGTTGCGCTGAGCGCCGGAGGTTCGTACGCGGACCTGCGCATCAGCGGCAGCGACCTGACGCTCTCGGGCGGCGGCACGGTCGCATTCTCCAACTCCCTGTACAACCGGATTCTCAGTATGGGCAGCGCGGAGCGCCTTATCAACGTCGATAACACCATTCGCGGCGCAGGCCAGGTGGGCGCGAACGCGATGGCCCTGACGAACCGGGGCACGATCCAGGCCGACCAGACGAACCCCCTGACGATTAACCCCAACACCGCCGGCGGCGCGACCAACAGTGGCACGATGTGGGCCACGGCCGGCGGCACGCTCATCCTCAGCGGCGGTACGTTCACCAACTTCGAGGGCGCGACCCAGGGGCTTATCCGGGCCGACGGAGCCACCGGCAAGAGCATCGTCAAGATCGAGAACTCCACCGTCACCGGGGGCCGGGTGGATGTAGTCGGCGGCGGCGAGATCCAGCTTGCCAGCGCTACTGTGTCGGGCGGGTCGCTCACGAACAGCAGCGCGGGCATTGTTCGGGCCGCATCGGGCACCTCGACCCTCGGCGGTACGGTGACGAACCCGGTGGGGGGCCAGATCATCGTTGACAGTTCCTACATTCTCACCCTGCAGAGCAGCGGCACGTACTCCAACGCCGGTACGATTTTGCTTAACTCCTCCGGCGGGACGTACAGCGAACTCAAGGTGAGCGGCGGCGACGTGATGCTCTCGGGCGCCGGGACGGTCGTTATGGCCAACAACTCGACGTACAATGGGATTATCGGTGCGGGTGGCCTCAATGATCGGCTTATCAACGCGGACAACCTGATCCGGGGATCGGGGCACGTAGGCTGGAACACGATGTCCCTGGTGAACCGGGGTACGATCCAAGCCGGCCTGGGGGACTTCCTGACGGTTGACCCCAAAATCCCTGGCGGCGCGACCAACAGCGGCACGATGCAGGCCACGGCCGGGGGCACGCTCGTCCTCTCGGGCGGCACGTTCACGAACTTTGAGGGTACGACCCAGGGGCTTATCCGGGCCGACGCCTCCACCGTCAGGATCGAGAACTCCACCGTCACCGGGGGCCAATTGGACGTGGTCGGCGGCGGCGAGATACGGCTGGCCAGTTCCACCGTCTCGGGCGGGTCGCTCATGAACAGCAGCACGGGCATTGTTCGGGCCATGGCCGGTGTCTCGACTCTCGGCGGCGCCGTCACGAACCCGGTAGGCGGCCAGATCATTGTCGACAATTCAGGCTTTCTCATCCTGCAGAGCGGCGGCACGTACACGAACGCCGGCATGCTGACGCTTAACGGCGGCGGGTCGTACACGGAACTCAAGGTAAGCGGCGGCGACGTGACGCTCTCGGGCGGCGGTACGGTCGTTATGGCCAACAACTCGGCGTACAATGTGATTCTCGCTGTGGGTAATCCTAATGATCGGCTTGTCAATGCGGACAACCTGATCCGGGGATCGGGGCAAATAGGCTGGAACACGATGGCCCTGGTGAATCGGGGCACGATCCAGGCCGACCAGACGAACTCCCTGACGATTTACCCCAACAGCGCCGGCGGCGCGACCAACAGCGGCACGATGCGGGCCACGGCCGGCGCGACGCTTATCCTCAGCAACGGCGTGTTCACCAACTTTGAGGGCACGACCCCGGGGCTTATCCAGGCCGACGCCTCCACGGTCAGGGTTGATTATGCGACCGTCACCGGCGGCCGGGTGGAGGTGGTCGGCAGCGGCGAGATCCGGCTGGCCAGCGCCACCGTGTCGGGCGGGTCGCTTACGAACAGCAGCACGGGCGTTGTTCGGGCTATGGCCGGCCTCTCGACTCTCGGCGGCACGGTCACGAATCCGGTAGGCGGCCAGATCATTGTCGACAATTCCGGCACTCTCACCCTGAAGAACGGCGGCACGTACTCCAACGCCGGCACGCTGACGCTTAACAGCGGCGGGTCGTACACGAACCTCAAGATGAGCGGCGGCGACGTGACGCTCTCGGGCGGTGGGACCGTCGCAATGTCCAACTCCTCGATCAACGTGATTACGGGTACGGCCGGTACTGAGCGGCTTATCAATGCCGACAACCTCATCCGGGGATCGGGGCAAATAGGCTGGGGCACGATGGCCCTGACGAACCGGGGCACGATCCAGGCCGACCAGACGAACTACCTGACGATTTACCCCTATTTCGCCGCCGGAGCGATCAACTCCGGCACGATGCGGGCCACGGCCGGTGCGACGCTGATTCTCAGCAACGGCACGTTCACCAACTTTGAGGGCGCGACCCCGGGCCTCATCCGCGCCGACGCATCCACGGTCAAGATTGACAATGCGACCGTCACCGGGGGCCAGGTGGACGTGGTTGGCGGCGGCGAGATCCGGCTCTCATACGCCACCGTCTCGGGCGGGTCGCTCACGAACAGCGGCACGGGCGTTGTCTGCGTTGCGGCCGGCCCCTCGACTCTCGGCGGCACCGTCACGAACCCGGTGGGCGGGCAGATCCTTGTTGAGAATTCCGGCACTCTCACCCTGCAGAGCGGCGGCACGTACACGAACGCCGGCACGCTGACGCTTAACGGTGGCGTGTCGTACACATACCTCAAAATGAGCGGCGGCGACGTGACGCTCTCGGGCGGCGGTGCGGTCGTTATGGCCAACAACTCGGTGTACAACTCGATTCTCGGCACCGTTCCCGCGGATCGGCTTATCAACGCCGACAACACGATCCGCGGCGCGGGCACGATCTCCGGACTCCTGACGAATCGCGGCACGGTCGACGCTACGGGGGTCCTGTACCTGAACACCTACGCCAAGATCAACGACGGCACATTCCGGGCAAGCCCCGGCGGCACGCTGATGGTCGATATCGGCACGAGCGGCACGGGACGCTGGGAGGCCGCCGGCGGCAAGATCCAGGTGGGCTCCGTTACCGTCTCGACCACCGGCCCCATTAGCGTCACGGCCGGCGGTGAACTGGAACTCAACGGTTCTACGATAAGCGGCTCGAACCTTACCATGGACCCCAGCGGCGTCATTGACGTCAACAGCGTCCTCGCCCTGTCGGGCAACCTGTCGTTCGCCATGACCGATGAGGCCAAGTGGGATTGGGGCACAACCGCCACCCTGGCCATGAACGGCGGCGGCGGGGCCGCAGTCGGGCACTGGGCCGACTGGGTCTCGCTGGAGGTGGGCGGCACGGACTTCGGCACCGACCCGGCCACTCATGCCGGGGCCGCGGCGGGGTTCTCCGCCAACTTCGATCTGACGAAACTGACCATCGGGCCGGGGGCGCACGTGTATCTGGCCGACCTCTTCGACAACGGCAACCGCGGCGGGGCGTACGGACAGGCC
>JAPLMO010000356.1 GCA_026386995.1 Planctomycetota bacterium
GGCCGCCGCGCAGGACCTGATGTGGCCCGGCGTGCCCGCGGGACGCTACCACCTCGTGTCCTGGCGCCTGCGCGTGCAAGACCGCGCCGTGCCAGGGACGCGCGCCTTCGAGTCGCTCGTCTCCCTGGCGGAAAACTGCCAGGCCGCCATCGCCGCAGCGCCGACGCTGGGCGGGCTGGCGGCGGACGGGCCGCCCTGTGAACCGCAGCGTGACCTGTCGCCGGTGGTCGGCGCAACGCGCACCGGGCCGCTCTGCCTGGAAAAAGCGGCCGCCGGCCATCCGATCACGCTGGCCGTCTCGGGCGCTTCGGGGTACTGGGCCGAGACGATGACGGGCCAGGCGGAGTTCGACGGCGAATCGCTCTTCGCCTCCGGCCCCCACGTTGTAAGCGTCGGTAGCCCGGAGCGCCGCGTGAAGGACCAGGCGTTCAACGGCTTGGCGGGAGGCCTTGCCCTCGACCTGGGCGACGGCCCGCGGGAGATACTTCAGACAGGCGTCCTTTCGGCCTCCTCCGCCGACAACCTGGCGCTCGTTGAAGCCGCCATCGAGGCGTTCATCGACGGCCGCGCGTACACCCTGAGCACGCCCGAGGGAGCGGATTATCCGAACACGCGCCTCGAGCGGTACGAGCGGCTCGGCCCGCGCCAGGTCGGCACGGCTTGGCACCAAGCCTGCCGCCTGACGTACAGACAACTGGTGAGATAAACATGCCTCTAGTGACCGACGGAATCACGAACGTTCGCATCCGCCCCCTGGTGATCGACTTGGGCGGCGGCGTGCCAGCGGGGCCTCCCGGCGCGTATGAAATCACCTGGGTCTCCACGCAGGCGGAACGCTGGCATCAGGTTTACGTCAACGGGCAACTCGCCGGCGTGACGGCCGCGCCGCAGGACCGCCGCCTGGTGGTCTTCGGGCCGGAAGGGCGCGAGGGCGGCCCGAGCCTCATCTATGTCGAGGTGGTCGCCGTGGACGCCGCCGACCGGCGAAACGACCTTTCCGCCGAACTGACAGGCTTCAGCCCGGCATGGGGCCTGAAGGTGCTCCTGACGTGGCAAGCGGGGCTCTACCTGGGCGAAGACCTCGAATCGTTCGACGTTTTCGCCGACGGGCGCACGGGCGTCGTGGGCTACTCGCAGCCGCTCAACGAGGCGCCGATCCCGGCGGTCGTGGCCAGCGTGCCGCCCTGGGGCTTCGGATGCGGCGGTTTCGGCGTGGGCGGCTACGGTCAAAGTGCCGCCTGCTACGAGTGGATCGTCAGCGACCTCGATCCGGGCACGTGGCGGCTGGCGGTCGTGGCCAGAGACGCCGCAGGCAACCGCCTGGCGACCGCCGCGGAGGTCGTTGCCGACGTGGCACCCGTCCCGCGGCCTCCCCCGAACTTTCGCCTGGCGTCTTATGACGCCGGATCCCGCACGGCAACCCTTGCGTGGGAGCCGAGCCCCGACATGTGAGGAATGCCGGCCTTGCGCCGGCCAGAGAAAGGACTCTAGGGACATGCCTTCGACTTACACGCCGAACCTGAACCTCGAAAAGCCCGCCCACGGCGAGCACGTCAACGATTGGGACGAGGTCGTGAACGCAAACCTCGACGCGATCGACGCCGCCGCCTGGCGCATCCCGGTGAGCACCAGCGATCCGGCTTCCCCCGCCGACGGCGAGCAATGGGTCCGCTCCGACCTGGCCGAGTGGCGCATCAGCATCGGCGCAACGACCTACAAGGTCAACCTCACGGCCGTGTAACTGCGGGAGAATCCATGATCACCTTCCGAATCGACAGCGCAAACTACGGCCAGTGCAGCCGCGAGGGCGTCCGTATCGTTCCGGCCGTCGGCTTCAAGGTGGACTTCGCCGAGTTCGCCACAGACTCTGCGACACGCGGCCTCTGGCATCTCCATAACGGCGGCAACGGCGGCGAAGGAACGGGCCTGGAGGACGCCTCCGGCGGCGGTCACTCCCTGACCAATCACGGCGCCGCCGCCAGTGAGCACGGGTACCAGTTTGTCCGCGACGACGGGGACTACATGGAGGTCTCTTTCCAGGGCGAGCCTTCGCGATCTCAAGCGACGCTGGAGGCTTGGGTGCAGGCGTGGGCCATGCCCCTGGGCACCAGCGGCTACATCGTCAATTACCGTCGCGACGCGGCCGCCTATCTGGCGATCTGGGCTTGTCGTAGCGTTTCGCCCTCCACCTCGTTCATCCGTGCCACACTGTACGTGCAAGGGGGGAACTACAATGCCATCTGGACCGGCGCAAATGCGGATGCGGTCCTGGCGTCGGCGCAGCCCTGGCACGTCGCGGTGGTCGTGGACGCGCCGGGCGCGTTTCGCCTGTTCGTCAACGGCACGCTACGGGCCAGCCAGTCGGCGGCGACATCCCTGCCGGCGGGCAACTGGAAGTTGACTCTCGGCCGCAACCCCGATTCGGTCGCCTTCAATCTGTCTGCCGTAATTGACGAGGTGCGGCTGTCTAGCGCCGCGCGGTACGCCGCCAACTTCACCATCTGGAGGCTGGCGGCCTCAGGCACGTGCTCCAGCCCCACCTTCGATGGCGCCCGTACCGGCGCCATCTGGTCCGATTTCACTTACGACTGCGTGTTGCCCGGCGGCACCGCCATAGAGTGGGAAGTCCGCCTGGCCGACAGCGCGGACGCCGGCGGTCCCCTGGCCGCGTGGCAACCGTATAGCGGCGACCCCTCCGGCCTGCCCCGCGCACGGTACTTCCAGTGGCGGGCGACGCTTACCGCGGCATCGGACCGCATCACGTCGCCGACGCTTCAAAGCGCCGACGCCCTCGTGAAGGAAACCGGTTACTGCATCTACCACACCACAGGCAGCAGTCCGGACCTGCTGGACCTCGGCGAACCGTGGGCGTGCGTCGGCCCGGGCCTGACGCAACTCGTCACCGAGCCGCTTGACGCCGGTGCGGTGCACTGGTTCTCCATCCGACCTGTTGACGGCCGTGACGTTGAGAGCCCGATCGCACAGAACGAACTTCGGCTGGAGTTGGACGGCCAGGGCCAGCCGGTTCCGGACCGGCCTGCCGGCGTCCTGGCGCTCAGCGCCTATCCCCTGCCGGGCGGGTGCGTCCGCGTCGCGTGGAGTTATCGCGTCGGCCGGACTGGCGTCCTGCCGCAGGCGTTTCGCATCTTCGGCGACGGCGGCAGCGGAACCCTCAACTACACGACGCCGCTCGGCGAGGTTCCGTACCGCACGTCCGAGCCTTTCTACGGCTGGACAAGCGGTCCACTGGCCGGCGACCCGCATCAACTGGCCGTACGCGCAATAGCGGCCTCCGGCCTGTGGGACGAACAGCCCGCGATTGCCACGGTCGCCCCCGACGGCGGTGCTCCCGGCCAAGTGGACAACCTGAAAGCGGAGGTGGTTCTGTGACCGCTCAAACAAACGTGGCCGCCCGGTTTGCCGACGGCTCGGTCGTTCCGGTGGTAACGGCGCCGCGAACCGAAGTGCTCCTGGAGGGCGTCGCGCAGCCGCGCCTGCGGCTGGACACCCTAGAAATTCGCCGCAGCGCGGCCCCGAGGGCGTGGTTCTCGGCGGGCCTGGGCCGGGGCACCGAAACGGGCGATGACACCCGCATCGAGCACCTCGCACCACACGTGCGGCCGGGCGCGCGGGTCGCGGTGCGGCTCCTGCGCGGCGGCGTCCTGCCCGGGGCTCAGCGCCGGGACCTCGTGATCTTCGAGGGTCGCATCTCGCGCGTCGACATGCGCCTGGACCCCAAAGGCGAGGCATTGCGGTTCGAGGCCGAGGACCTCGGGGCGGAAGTACTGCGGCGGCGCATCGGGGGGCAGCGACTCCGAACGTCGGACGGCGAAACCCGCGTCCTGGGCGGCATGGTGCTGGGCTTTAACCTCGACGGCCAGGCCAATGCCTCCGACAGCCCTTATGACCCCGGCAGCGGCGAAGCCTACACCATTTTCGCCGCGCTGCACGGGGGCGCCGCCGCGTGGACCCTGGCCGAGGCCGTCGCGTACCTGCTGGCCGAGTACGGACAGTCCGCCGTCATAGGCACGCCGACCCCGACGGAGGTGCGATCCGGGCTTGGCGGCACGGTCCTGCGCAACGTGCGGCTGGAAGGCCGGACGCTCGGCGAAGCCCTCGACGCGCTCCTGGAACTGTCGGGCGGCATAATGACCGTTGCGGCTGAGCCGCAGGAGGCCGGCGTCAGCCGCAGACTTGAAATCTTCACCCCGGACCGCGCGCCCGTCTGCCGGCTTGCCCATCAGGCCATCGGCTGCCGCTACAACCCTGCGGCCACGGATTTCTCGGACCTGGCCGTCACCATGCGGTTCGAGGCCGCGCCCCGCAAGTACGTGGCCCGCGGGGACCGCAAGGTCTACGAGTCGACGTTTGAACTCGTGCGGGGCTGGGCGGAAGGGCTGGGGTCCCACAACCCGGATGATTTCAGCCCGAGCCAGAACCCGAACTTCGACGGTTTTCGCGATGTCTTTCGCAAGTGGGTCCTGAACGAGAGCGGCGAGTACACAGAAGGTCCGTACTACAGCGACCCCGCGGCGGACCTCGGCGCGGTTTTCGAAAGCGCGCCGTACAGCCGCCGCCGGCGACGGTTCCTGGAGTGCCTGTCGTGCGACGGCTTGGGCCGCAGTTACGGCGTTTACGTCGAGGTTTCCTTCAACGGCGGATCCACCTGGCAGCGGCCGGCAATGGCCGCTCGCGTCCTCAGGGACGAGTGCGGCATCTACCTGACCGACGATCCCCTGCCGCCGCAGTTCCTCGTGGCGGGGATGAACGGCCTTCTTCGGGTCCGCGTGACGGCGGCGATCGAAAGCGATTCCTGCGTTCAGGCCGAGCGGGGCGAGCCTGAAACAGCGGCCCTCCCCGGCCGTACGCGCCACCTGAATGTTCCCGCCAGTTACCGGTACCGGAATCGCGCATCGACCAGCCGTTTCTCAGGCCAGACTCCGGCAGACGAGGTGGACGATACGCCGCGGCTTGTGGAGTTCGTTAACGCCGCCTACGAAGCGGACCGGCGATGCCCGGTCCCGGCGCACGTCGAAGTGCCGTACCTCGCGCTGGGCTATCGCGTCGGCCAGCGAGTGCTCGGCGTTCGCGGGCGGCACCTGGACTTCGCCCGGCGGGAGTTGGGGTACGATTCGGCCACCATGGTGAAACAGGTCCGATGGCACTTTGCGCCGGAGCCGCGGACGGAACTGGAACTCGAGTAGGACCGACGCGCGAGGGTTCGAACATGGCAGAAGACCGGCTGAAGATTCTCGGCTTGGATGCGGCGCTCCTGAGAGAAGAAGAGCGCGAGGCGGACCTTCCGCGGTCGGCGGAAGGGCGCAGCGAGGTCAGCCCGGCCGCCCCGCCTTACCGGCTTTTGTGGGTCCAGATCACCTCCGGCGCACCGGGCGACCCGCCCGACGAGCGCTACTACGCCGACGAGGTCCGCCCGCGACAGAGCAGCGACACCGGCCACGTCGAGTGGGAGCCGGTCCCCGGCGGATTGCAGGGCATCGTGGTCCACAACGTCGCGGAAGCAGGCCGGGGTTCCCACACACTCCCGGAGGGCATGATCATCCGAGCCGAAGAGCGTCTGGACCGCGACGACCCGCCCCGCCTGGTGTACCTGGCCGGCATTGAAATGCAGCAGGCGCAGCAACTGGCCCGGATCGTCTCCTATGACTCCGGCTCCTACACCGTCCAGAAGGTTCGCCTGGAAACGGGCGGCTTCGTTGACGACGGGTCGCCGCTTTCCGGAGTGCCAAACCTGGGCGAACTCTGGCCGGAGGAGGCCGGCTACCTCGACGGCCCGGCCGATTACGACCGGTACGTCGAACTGATCCGCACGTCCGGCGGATGGGCGTTCATTCTGCACCCGCCGCGCCTGGTGTGAAACGCCCGCAACCCTTGACTGTAAGGACGCCCCCGATGCCCTGGACCGCTGAATGTTGGCCGCCCGCCAAGGCCGATGCAATTGCCGCCGACCCCATCATGAACGACCTGCGCGCCGCCCTGGCCGAGCGAGACAGCCTTGTGCCCGCCGAGTGGGTGCCGGCCATGTTCGGCCGCGCGGACCCCCTGCGCGGGACCCCGGCAGGAGGGCCGTCGCAGCCCTGGCAGACCGTTGCCAACTTTCAGTATGAGGTCCAGGAGATGTTGCTGCTGGACTGGTCTACGCAGTGGTGGGACCTGGCGCGCGACGACCTCTACGCCTTCCCCAACCTCTGCCAGGACGCCTTCGGCCGCGACGCATGGACCTATGATCTGACGGCCACGGACGAGCAGGGCGATCCGGTCAACATGTGGACGCCGGCGGCCGCCACCCTCTTCGGCGAACTCTATCACGCGATCAACGCCCTGCGTTACCTCCGGATGGTTCCAGCCATCTCCGAGAGCGCTCGCCATGACAGCGTCTACACCCTGACCTTCGGCATCAGTTCGTGGCCCGACGACCGTGCCGCCACGTTCGCCTTGTTCGACGACGAGGACGACGGGCAGACGGTGAACCTTGCGCTGGACGTCGGCCTGGGCGGCGAGGTGTTCGACGACGGGGCCACCCAGCAATGGGTGCTGGAGTCCCGGGAGTTTCGGATCACGTTAGCGACGGGGGCGCTCGCGGGGTACGCGGTCGTCGCCGCCTGGCTGGACTTTGCCACCGAGGCGCCGGAGGGCTCGGCAGACTTCTCCGACACGTTTACAGCCGAGGTGGCGGTGGAGAACGGCCCCGTCCTCGGCGCGTTCGAGTCGGACAGTTACGGCTCGAAGCGGTTCGAGGTGCCGGCGACTTCGATTCGCACCGACGGCGACACCGTCTTCGTCCTCCGGTCGCAGCGCGACGACGCCGAAGACCGGTCCAATTGGAGCCCAGGCGGGCCGAACTACACGTCCACCTACCGCGAAGGGCTGGCCGTGACCGGGCCGATCCGCCTCATTCTGGAGATCGACTTTGAGTACCACGGCTAAGCCTCCGAAAAACCCGGGCCCTTACGTCACGCGGGACGTCTGCGAAGCGCTCCACGGCCAGCAGACGGCCGCGAACGAGCGCACGTGGGAGGAAATCCGCACCCTCCGGAGGCTGGTGATCCTCCTGGTCGTGGGTGGGCAACTCTTCTCCGGCGGATTGAACGTAGCGGGCCTCGCTTACTGGCTCGAGCAGCACACGGCCCAGCCCCATCCGGCGACCATACAGATGCTCGCCGCGGCGAGGGCCGAGGTCCGGGAAGACCTCCGCGACCTGAAGCGCGAGGTCCGCGAACTGGCCGCCACCGCCTCCAACAGACCACAGGCCGGTCCCCTGCCCGGCCCGAACAAGAAAGGAGACCCCTCATGACTGACGTAGCGAGAAGTTCATGGCCGGTCCTCATGCTGGCGGCATCAATCCTCACGGGCTGTTCCGCCCCGGCGGCCCTGGAGCGCAACCAGCATCTGCAACTGGCCGCCATGACCCAGTACCGGGATGAAATGGCCGCCTACCACGCGAAGGTCAAGGCGCAACTGGAGGCCGACAAGCGCCGCGAGTTGGACACGGCGCTGGCGGCCTCCCTGGCACAGGCGGCCGACGCCCAAGGCAAGGTCGATACCGCCGCCGCCATCGAGAAGGTCCGCAAGCGTCTTGATCTGGAGGAGAATTTCCGCGCCAACCTCGCCCGCCTGGACGGCGAGTTCCTCCAGCGCCAGACCGCCATCGGCCGGGCCATCGACCTGGCGCGCGACACGCTGGCCCTGGTGTCCGACTACAACCGCCTCGGCGTGCTTATCCGGAGCCTCTTCGTCCGCGAAATAGACGCCGCAGAAAAGATTCTGAACTACGAAACCGAAAGGAGTGCCCCCAATGCAGGAAGCCCAGACGAACCTGAAGCAGGCAGCCGTTGATTTCCTGGAAGCGGCCCAGACGGTCGCCGCCAAGGCCGCGCAGGGTCCCGCCGATCCCCTGGACCAGGTCGACACCGGCCTCTTTGGGCTGGGCGACCTTGAGCCGGCCATCGGCGAGGAGGAACTGGCCGACCTGAAGCGCACCCTGGCCGGCGAGCAACTCCTGCCCACAACCGTCCTTGAACTTGTCGCCCTTGCGCGGCAGGTGGCGGCGGTGCTGGCCGCAGTGTAGGCCCGTTGAGTTACCGCAACACTGACAACAGATTTGCGCGGCGGGTCTCCGTACCCGCCGCGCAAAACCTTGAAACTGGAAATAACTGTTAAAGGAGCGGCATCATGACGGAACTCATTCGCAGCAAGAAGATGATCCTGAGCCTGGCAGGCATCGGGGCCGTGCTGGCGCTGGTCCTGGCCGGCCACGACCTGGAGACCGTGAAATGGGTCGGCGGTTTTATCGCCGGAATCGTCGCCAGCCTCAACCTGGGGCAGGGCCTGGCCGACGGCCTGTCCGACGGGCGGACGAGTGCCGGCAACGGGGCCCGTTGAAAGCCGCCCCTGAGAGGCCCCCTCTGCCGAGAAACCGCCCGCCATCAAGACCGCCCGCCTTGACAAAACGGGGCGGATGCGGTATATTATAATTGGCACACGTCGCTTTGAAGACTACCTGCGGACCGATTGGTCGGCCCTCAGACGCCAGTTTTCATGCAAAAAGTGCACCAGCCATGCGTATATCCCCAGAGGGGATTGAGCAAGCGGGTCCTCTTAGCACTTCGCAAACAGCGCGGCGGGAAACACAATGCCCACGCTAGTAGTGGTTCGAGGGCCGGACCACGGGAAGGCGTTTGACATCAACGGGAACTCGCTCGTCATCGGGCGCGACCCGTCGGCGGATGTTCCGTTGCGCGACCCGGGCATCAGCCGCCATCACGCACGCCTGGAACTGCGGGACGACCACTATGTCCTGAAGGACCTCGGCTCGGCCAACGGCACTTTCGTCAACGGCGTGCGCGTCTCGGAATCAAGCCTCCAGGCCGGAGACCAGATCCGCATAGGCAACACCATCCTGGCCATGGGTGTGCCCGCGCCGGACAGCGCGCTGGTCGAGCACCGCGGCCTGCCCATCCGCGTCGACACCGAAGGCAAGGTCGACAGTTCCATCATGGCGACGACAGCGGCCAGCGGCGACCCCCACCTGGCTTTTGCAGGCGGCGAGAACCTGGCGGAGATGCGGGCCAGCCTCGTCGGCCTGGCGGCCCTGTACCGCATCGGCGAGATGTTGGCCCACGATTACGACATCGATCACCTCCTGGCCGGCGTCATGGACATGATCTTCGACGTGGTCGACGCCGACCGCGGGTTCATCCTCCTGAGGGACGAGCACAGCGGAGCCATGGTGCCCAAGGCGATCCGCTACCGCGAGGAACTCCTCGAGCAGATCCGCCGCGAGCAGGCCGCCGAACAGCCCAAGCCGGCCTCCCCTGACGGCGCCGCTACGGACAAGTCGCCCATCACCGTCAGCCGGACGATCATCAACTACGTGCTGAAGCGCGGCGAGGGGGTGCTCTCGACCAACGCCATGCAGGACCAGCGGTTCGAGGAGGGCGAGAGCATCCAGGATTACGGCATCCGCAGCGCCATCGCCGTCCCGATCAAGAGCCGCAACGAAATCCTCGGCGTCATCCACGTCGACACCCACGTCAGCCAGGGGCAGTTCTCTCCGGAAGAACTCAAACTGATGGCGGCCATCGGGTACCAGACGGGCCTTGCGGTCGAGAACGCGCGGCTGATGGCCAACCAGGTCCAGCAGGAGCGTCTGGCGGCCGTCGGCCAGGCGATCGCCAGCCTGTCGCACTACATCAAGAACATCCTCCAGGGCATCCAAGGCGGGTCCCACGCGGTCGAAAGCGGCCTGACCCGCGTCAACGTGGAGGCGGTCGGCCAGGGCTGGGAAATCGTCCGCCGCAACCTCCATCGCATCAACAACCTGGTCCTGGACATGCTCTCATACAGCCGCCAGGCGCCGCCGAACCTCGTAAAGACCTCGGTCAACGCGGTCATCCGCGAGGTCGCCGAGTTGGCCCAGCCGGCCGCCAGGGAGAAGAAAGTCGCCCTGACGACGAAATTGGACACCGCGCTGCCCGAGATCGGCATCGACCCCGACGGCCTGCACCACGCGTGCCTGAACATCCTCAACAACGCCATCGAGGCGGCCCCCACGCTGACAGGCAAGGTCGAGATCAGCACCCGCCTTTCGCCCGCCGCCAACGAGGTCTGCATCACCGTGGCCGACAACGGGCCCGGCGTTCCCCCGGAGGAAGAACTGAAGATTTTCCAGGCATTCTATTCGACCAAGGGCCAGAAGGGGACGGGCCTGGGCCTGGCGGCCGCCAAGAAGATCGTCGAGGAACACAACGGGCGGATCGTCCTGAAGTCCCAGCCCGGCGAAGGCGCCGCGTTCACCATCCGCCTGCCGAGGAAGTAAGGTCTGACCTGATGGCTCGCATTTCGCTTTTGAGATCTGAAATCTGCAATTCGGGATTTCAGATTGCCGGCGTGATCTCCAAGACCTCCCACTGATCTTCGCCGGAGTCGGAAATACGGGCAATACTCAACTCCAGGTTAAGGATTGGCGTGAAAATCGGAGGATAGTTCAGATGTGGAGACTAGTCTGTATCCTGCTGATCGGCGTCGTCCTCTTGTTCGCCGCCTCCTGCAATCTTGAGTCTTCCAGACAATCGACGAAGCCGGCGTCCGTTGTCGCAATTGCCAGTCCGGCTGCGGTCGGCGATGCCGTCGCGCCCGCACCGCCCGTTGTATCCAAACCGGGATACTTCAACACCACCCTCCTTCACGACATCGAGAAGGGCGACCTCGACGCCGTTAAGCGGCACCTGGCCAGCGGCGCCGACCTCAACGCGTTCGACGGCAACGGTTCAACCCTGCTGCACCTTGCCGCATGGGAAGGCCGGAAGGAACTCGTGCTGTACCTGCTCGGTCAGGGCGCCGACATCAATGCCGAGCGCAAAGACACCCAAGACAACAAGGACGACCATACGCCGATACATGGAGCGGCCGTCAGCGGCCACACCGAGATTGTCCGCATGCTGGTTGAGCGCGGCGCGGCGGTCCGCGACGCCCCATCGGCCGTGGCGGCCGACAACGTGGACCGCCTGCGGCAACTGGTCGAAGAGAACCGCCAATTCCTGGAGAAGACCTGGTACACGTGGGGAGCGTGGACCGGAGAGCGCACGCTTCTTCATCATGCCGCAATGCATGGCAGCACCGAGTGCATCGCGGCGCTTGTGGCCATGGGGGCCGACCCGAAGGCGCAGGATTCCGAGGGCTGCACGCCCTTGATGATGGCTGCCGCCGGCGGGCACGTCGAGGCCATTCGCGAACTCCTGAAGCACGATGACCGCCTCAACCACGCCTGCAAGTACGGTTTGACGCCGCTGGTTTTTGCGGCGTCGTGCGGCCAGGAGGCCGCTCTGCAACTGCTGCTTGAGCGCGGCGCGGAGTACGACATCTTCACGGCCGCGGCCCGCGGCGACCTGGCACGGGTGAAAGAGTTGGTCGCGAAAGACCCGACGCTTGTCGAGAAGAAGGCCGGCTGGCAGACGCCGCTTGTCTGGGCGGCCACGCGCAACAGGCCCGAGGTCTTGAGATTCCTGATCGACCAGGGAAGCGACCTCAACCACCACAGCGACTGGGAGGGGGAGGGGCTTGCCGAGGCCGCGTGGCTGGGACACATGGAGATTGCCCGTATCCTGCTGGAGCACGGCGCGAACCCGGAGGTCGGCGCCGGCGACGACACCGACGGCACGCCTCTGCACCGCGCCTGCTGGCAGGGCAACATCGAGATGGTCCTCGTCCTCCTGAAGCACGGCGCGCAGATAGACTCGGTTGACAACAACAAGGAGACGCCCCTGTGCTTTGCCATCAAGCAGGGGCAGA
>JAPLMO010000053.1 GCA_026386995.1 Planctomycetota bacterium
AAGGGCCTGCAGATGCTCTACCTCGGCGGCACACCGATCACGGACGCCGGCGTGAAGGACCTGAAGGAACTTAAGGACCTGCAGCGCCTGAACCTCACTGGCACCAAGATCACGGATGCCGGCCTGAAGGACCTGAGGCAGGCGTTGCCGACAACAGACATCTCTGGTCCCTGAAGGCCCGGCACGGGGCAAAACGGCGGCCACATCGGTGGGGTTCGTCTTCACGCCGCACCCCTCGACTTGCCGGCGCCCATCAGCCGGTCGATGGCCTTCGCCCCGTCGACGACGCGCCCCAGGCCGACCCTCTTTAGGCCGTCGTCGGTCGAGCCTTGCCATCGCACGGCCGGACGCTAAGATACCGGGTGACGGAACCGCCGGCGCATCATCGTCCGAATCGCGGTCCGCCGCCACCGGAAAGGGCATCGCGTGCATCTGACTCGAAGGGAGTTCCTGAAGTCCGTTGCATTGGCGGCCGGCGCCGCAATGGTGCCGGGGGCGCTGCGCGCGGCAGGGGCGGAGGCGGTCCCTTCGCGCAAGCCGAATTTCCTCGTCATCGTCATGGACGACATGGGCTATTCCGACCCCGGCTGCTACGGCGGCGAGATCGCCACGCCCAACATCGACCGCCTTGCGGCCGGAGGCATACGCTTTACGCAGTGCTATTCCACGGCCCGATGCTGGCCCTCGCGGGCGTGCATCCTGACGGGCTATTACGCCCAGCAGGTGCGGCGCGATACCTTGCCCGGCATGGGCGGCGGCACAAGCGGCAAGCGGCCGGCCTGGGCGCGGCTGGTGCCGGAGATGCTGCGGCCCCTGGGCTACCGCTCGTACCACGCCGGCAAGTGGCACGTGGACGGCAAGCCCGTCGAGAACGGCTTCGATCGCTCCTATGAGTACGGCGACAGCGATCACCATTTCCTGCCCGCCAAGAAGACGGCGCAGATCGATCCGCCTCTGGAGCCCGTCGGGCCGGAGGGTTATTACGCGAGCACGGCCGCCGCCGACCAGGCCATCCGCTTTCTGCGGGACCACGCCGCCAACTACGCCGACCGGCCGTTCTTCCAGTACCTGGCGTTCACCGAGCCGCATTTCCCCGTCCAGGCGCCCAAGGAGGACATCGACCGCTGCCGCGACCGTTACCTGGAAGGCTGGGATGCGGTCCGCCAGAAACGCTGGAAGCGGATGACCGAGATGGGCCTGGTGAACTGCAAGTTGTCCAGGCCGGACCCCGACATCGTGCCCTCCTGGAACCTGAAGCCCGAGGGCCTGAAGGCCCGCATCGGGCCGGGCGAGGTCCCGCGGGCGATCCCGTGGGGCGACCTGACGGAGGAGCAGAAACGGGTCCAGGCGACGACGATGGCGGTCCACGCCGCCATGGTCGAACGCGTCGACCGCGAGATCGGCCGCGTGCTGGACCAGGTCAAGGCGATGGGCGCCCTCGACAACACGGCGATCCTTTTTGTGAGCGACAACGGCGCCAGCGCCGAGCAGATGATCCGCGGCGACGGCCACGACCCGGCGGCGCCGCTCGGGTCGGCCAAATCGTTCATCTGCCTCGGGCCGGGGTGGTCGACGGCCTCGAACACGCCGCTGCGGCTGCACAAGGCGTGGGTGCACGAGGGTGGCATCTCGTCGCCGCTGGTCGTTCACTGGCCGGCGGGCCTGAAGGCGCGCGGCGAGTTGCGCCACGACGTATGCCACTTCGTCGATATTCCGGTGACGCTCGTGGAACTGGCCGGCGGCCGGTGGCCAGAGAAGTGGGGCGACACGCCCGTTCCGCCACCGCCGGGCCTCAGCCTCGCGGCGGCGCTGGTGAAGGATGGCGGCGTCAGGCACGAGTTCCTCTGGTGGTTCCACCAGGACAACCGCGCGATCCGCGTGGGCGACTGGAAACTCGTCTCCGCCGGCCGCGATGCGCCGTGGGAACTCTACGACCTGCGCACCGACCGGGCGGAATCCGACGACCTGGCCGCGAAGGACCCCGCAAAGGTGAAGGAACTTTCGGAGCGGTGGACGAACTTCATGGAGGACTGCAAGCGCCTCGCCGCCCCGGGGGCATGATTCGCGTCCCCAGTAAGGAGGCTTACGATGCTGCGTCGCGACTTTCTGCGTGCCGGCGCCGCCGCCGGCATGGCTCTCTCGGCCCTGAACGTCTACGCCGGGGCCGCCGCAGACTCAAAGACCAAACGCGTCGGACTCATCGGCACGGGTTGGTACGGCAAGGTCGACCTGTTCCGGCTGGCGCAGGTTGCCCCCGTCGAGATCGTCTCGCTGTGCGACGTCGATAAGCGCATGCTCGACGAGGCCGCCGACTTCGCCGCCATGCGCCAGGCCTCGAAGAAGCGGCCGCGCACCTACCGCGACTTCCGCGAGATGCTCAAGGAGAAGGACCTCGATATCTGCCTCATCGCCACGCCCGATCACTGGCACGCCCTGGCGGCCATCGAGGCCATGAAGGCCGGGGCCGACCTGTACCTCCAGAAACCCATCAGCGTCGACGTGGCCGAGGCCCGGGCCATCCTGGCCGCCGCGCGCAAGTACAAGCGCGTCGTCCAGATCGGCACGCAGCGCCGCAGCACGCCGCACCTCGCCGAGGCACGCGACCGATTCATCCGCGAGGGCAAACTCGGCAAGATCGCACTCGTCGAAATCTGCTGCTACTACCACATGCGTGAGCGCGGCAACCCGCCCGATTGCCCGCCCCCGGAGTACCTCGACTGGGACCTCTGGACCGGCCCGGCCCCGATGCGCCCGTATAACCCCATCGCGCACCCGCGCGGCTGGCGGGCGTTCATGGAGTACGGCAACGGCATCGTCGGCGACATGTGCGTTCATATGCTCGACATGGTCCGATGGATGATGGGCCTGGGGTGGCCGAAAAGCATCGGCTCCGCGGGCGGCATACTTGTCGATAAGAATAGCAAGGCCAACATCTCCGACACGCAGACCGCCACGTTCGATTTCGGCGACGTCAGCGTCCTCTGGCAGCACCGCACCTGGGGCTCGTCGCCCGACCCGAAATACCCCTGGGCCGCCACCTTCTACGGCGACAAGGGCACCCTGAAGGCCGGCGTCAACGGCTACGATTTTCTGCCGATGGCCAAGGGCGCGGAGCCTATCCACAAGGACGTGACCCTTGAACTCGACAAGTACCCCGAGGACAAGAGCGAGAAGGGCGTGGAACTGTTCGCCGCCCCCGCCGTCCGCTACCACATGAAAGACCTGCTGGCCAACATCGAGACGCGCGGCCGGCCCGTGGCCGACGTCGAGGAAGGCTACATCTCGACCGCCAGTTGCATCCTGGCCAATATGTCGATGAAACTCGGCCGCTCGCTCGCCTGGGACCCCGCCACAGGCAAGGTGACCGGCGACGCCGAGGCCAACCGCCTCCTCGCCCGCCCGTACCGCGCGCCGTGGGTCCACCCGGAGGCGGAGAAGGTCTGATCCGGGCGGGGAAATCGTAGGGGCGGGCGAGCCAGGCGCACCTCGCGAGGCTCGCCCTGGAAATCCGGCCAAGCCTCGCCTGTTTTCCCTTGTAGAGCCTGTGTGAAGGATTAGGATGACGACATGACCCTGGCAGAAATCGGGTAAGCATGGGAAGGCGCGATGGTGGTTTCAGGCAAGCCGACAATTCATGAAGTCGATTTCTGCGCGCAGATTGCGGGCGCTGTCAATCAACTTGTCTGCCAGAATCCGGCGATCTACCCATTCCATGAAGCGCGGGTGGAGGGCTTTGGGACCGGCGCGGGTCGCCGTAAGCGCAAGGACCTTCGCTTCTTCGACCGCGACGGGAAACTGGTGCTGTGCGGCGAAGTCAAGTTGCCGGGCTCGCCCGAAGGCCAGTCGCCCTATGGCGCCAAGGTCTGTGCAGACGCGGAGGCGAAAGCCAACAACGCGGCGGTCCGGTACTTCTTCACTTGGAACGTCAACACCTTCGTCCTTTGGGATCGCAGCCTGTGGGATGAGGCGCTGTTGGATCGCCGGGTCTGGCAACGCCAACTGACCCGCACGCTTGCGAGTCCTGAAGAGGTCGCCCGCGAAGATAACCTTGAATTCATCAAGACGCATTTCCTGCCCGATCTTCTGCGCGACCTGGCCGACATCATCACGGGCCGCCGTCGCGACTGGTCGCCGCCGGATGACATCTTCATCCACTCCCTTGAGAGTCACCTTGATTGGCCCGTCCGTCTGGCCAGCGCCTACATACTCGAACAATCCAACAAGGCAAAGCACTTCGACCTGAGCGTCCAACGTTGGATGACCGAGCAAGGCTTGGACCACGTTCGCGGAATCCACGAAGAATGGGCCAAGGCCGTGGACAACATGGCCAAGACCCTTGCCTACGTCTGGGCAAACCGGCTGATCTTCTACAAGGCCCTGCGCGCCCGATTCCCTGATCTGCCGCGCCTGGAACTCCGGTCATCGGTGCGGAAACCCGACGAGGCCCTGGCCGCGTTCAACTGTTTCTTTGAGAGGGCCGTCCAGCGAAGCGGCGACTACGAGCCGCTGCTGATGCCCGACGCCAAGGATTGGGCAACCGGATTGGTCTTCCAGCCGGCGAGCGCATTGGACGCCTGGCGCGGCCTCCTGCGCGGCATAGAATCGGTGGACTTCCGCGAAGTTCCTTCAGACGTGGTGGGACGCATCTTCCAGAAACTCATCGGCCCGGATGAGCGCCACCGCTTTGGCCAGCATTTCACCGGCGACGATCCGGTGGACCTTATCAACGTCTTCTGCATTCGTACACCCAGCGCCGTGCTGCTGGACCCAGCCTGCGGTTCGGCGAGTTTTCTTGTTCGCGCCTACTACCGCAAGCGGCACCTGGACGCCAAGCGGCCCCACCTGGAGTTGATCGGCGAGTTATTCGGCTGCGACATCGCGCTTTACCCGGCGCACCTGGCGACCCTCAACCTGGCGGCCCGCGAAATCAGCGACGAAGCGAACTACCCGCGCATCGCCCGCCGTAACTTTTTCGACTTCACCCCCAAGCAACCCTTCTGCCAGGTTCCCGACAACGCCGGGGGGCAACGGCCCGTACCGCTGCCGGCCCTGGACGCGGTAGTCGGCAACCCGCCCTACGTTCGCCAAGAGAAGGTGGATAAGAAGGACAAGGCCCGCTTCGGCCAGATCGCCGGCGACGCATGGCCCGGCCTGCGGTTGACCGGGCGCAGCGATCTTCACTGTTACTTCTGGCCGGCGGCAGCGCGCCTCCTGAAGCCCGACGGCTACTTCGGCTTCCTGACCAGTTCGTCCTGGATGGATGTCGAATACGGCTTCGCGCTGCAAGGCTGGATGCTGAAGCATTTCCGCATCCTGGCGGTGATGGAGAGCGCGGCCGAGCCGTGGTTTGAGGATGCCCGTGTCAAGACCTGTATAGCGATCCTGCAACGGTGCGATGATGAGACAGAGCGCATGGCGAACCGAGTTCGCTTCGTCCGGTTCTCTCGCAAACTGGCGGACATCATAGGGATTCCGCCCGGCCGGGATGAAGACGCCCGGCAAACCGCGCTGGAGTCCCTGCGCCGGCGCATCCTCGATGCCCGCGCTGATTGCCAAGACCAGGACTTGCGCATCATCGTGAAGGCGCAGTTGGACCTTTGGAACGATGGCGTGCGGGCCGGCGCGATCTTGGGCGACGTGGACATTGAATCGTTGGCTGAGGAGTACGAGAACGGGCAGGAGCCGGAAGGCGAAGATCGCCAGCCCAGCGCGGCCAAGGACGCGAGCGCGGCTAAAGAGAACGGGGACTATCACGCCGGCAAGTGGGGGCGATACGTGCGCGCGCCGGACGTTTACTTCGACATAATGCGACGCTTCAGCAATCGCTTTGTGCCCATGGGTGAAATCGCCACGATTCGCCGTGGCATTACAAGTGGGTGCGATGACTTCTTTATGCCGAAGGATATTACGGCGGACATGCTGGCCAAGCATGAGAGCGACCGCGCTTTCCGCGAAAACTGTGGCGGCGCGCCCCACAAAGATGCTGAATCGGGCAAGCTGCGCATCATCGAAGCCGGCGATGGAAGCGTCCATCCCATTGAAGCCAAGCATCTGGCCCCGGAAGTCCACAGTCCGATGATTCTGGACCGCCCCGTTGTCCGAGCAAGGGACCTTGATCGCGTAGTCCTGATGGTGAGTGAGCCTTTGCACAGCCTGAAATCCAAATCACCGTGGGCGTGGCGATACCTCCGATACGGGATGACGGCGACGTTTGCATCCAGCAAGTCGAAGGGAGTGCCGGTTCCGAATCGTTCAACTTGCGCCGCCCGCGATCCGTGGTACGACCTCACGGGGCTGGTAAAGCCCGGCATTGCGTTCTGGCCAATGGCCCAGCAGTACAGGCACATTATCGCGGCGAATCCCGAACGGCTGATTTGTAATCACAGGCTCTTTGATGTAGCACCCGAAAATCTTACGGCTAGGGAGCAAGCAGCGCTTGTTGCCGTGCTTAACGCCACTCTGGTCGGTTTGTTCAAGACGTTCTACGGCCGCTATACCGGAACTGAAGGTTCGCTTGATACCGAAGTGATCGACGTGAGGCTTGTGGAAATCCCCGACCCTCGCGGGATCTCAGCGGACCTGGCCAAACGCCTGGCCGACGCTTTGAAGCGTATTGGCAACCGCGAGGTGGGCCGACTTGTCGAAGAGCAGTTGATGGACTGCCACACACCCCAGCGCGCCCGAAAACTGGCGGCCGGGCCGCAGGTCCTCTCGCATGAGTTACAGCAATCCGACCGCCGCGACCTGGACGATGCCGTCTTTGAACTGCTGGGGGTGTCCGACCCTAAGGAACGCGATGAGTTGATAGGCCGGCTCTACGAAGCGACGGCCGGGCATTTCCGGGACATCCGGGTAGTCGAAATCGAGAAGATGCAGCAGCGGGCCAAGTCGGATAACAAGCGATTCAGTGTTCACGACCTGGCGGCTGATATCTGGGACGCGGCCGAACTTGAGGACGCAACGCCCCTGGCCGAGTGGGTCGGCCGGCAACCCCGATCGGATTCTGTGGTAATCATTCCCGAAGACAGGCCGGCGGTTCTGGTGGACAATCCGCTATTCGGCGACAACACCGTCTATTTCGGCAAGCATCGCAGCGCCCATGTGGACTGCCAATCACGCGGACAGGCTGAACTTGTTGCGCGCTTGGCAAATCTTGGCATCGACGGCCAGGTTAAGATGCCGGACACGTTGGATGCGTGCTTCAAGTTGCTGGATCGCGTCAATGATCGCCTGAACAAGGCCCGCGAACGCTTCAAGGAACTGGCCGAGAGCCGCACCGGCGATGATCGCATCCGAGAGCAACTTATCGAAGTGCTGGAAAGGTGGTTTGTAAAGGGCCGCGAAGCTGCGAAGCCCCCGGACTGCAACCCCGACCTTGCGGTCGGGTCCTGAACCACCCACGCCTACCCGTTCTGGCCTGTTCCCGTCTATGAGCAATCTGGTCAATCGGGAGGGGGACGCTACCCATATTATTCCCCGCGTAGCGTCCCCAGGTTTCCCCGTGATTCGGGGTTCCGGCCGCAGTATCGCTGTTTCAGTAGCCACGGGTGGAGCGGCGCGGCCGCACTGCGGCCCGACGCGGAACCCGTGGAAAGCGGATGAGGAAAAAGGGGTTGGGGTTCTTTTTTCCCTTTTTCGCCCCGGCGGGGCGAAGGGGATTTTCGGAGCGACGGAAGGACGCCTATGCCCGGCGATTCCTCCGCCCCTCCGGGGCGGATGCGTTGACACACGAACTTTTCCACGGGTTGCGCGACGCCGAAAGCGGCGTCGCTCCACCCGCCGTCAGGCCACGGCACGCCTGCCGTGCCAGGGTGGCTACACAGTGCTGTGCCGGTGCTTCACCCGTGGCTACAATCCGCCGCCCCGTTGGGGCGAAAAACGGCAGTTCCGAGTTTCAGGTTCCAGGTTTCAAGTTAACGGCCAAGGAAAGGCAGTTTCAGGTTTCAGAGCCTGCCCGCCGTTTCGGTGCCGCGCGAGGCTCGCCCGGCCTCGTCTCTCATCCCGCGGCAGTGCCACGGCATCCCCCGGCAGTGCCGGGGGTTTGGCGCGCCTGCGAACAAACCCCCCGCACCGCGGGGGGATGGTCATCGCGAGTGCGCCTCCCCCTCGCCCGCCGACCGCATCAGTGCCACGGCATCCCCCGGCAGTGCCGGGGGTTTGCTGCCGCGCGAGGCTCGCCCCGGCCGCCGCGGCATCCCCCGGCAGTGCCGGGGGTTTGTTTCATGCGTCTGCCGCCTGCCGGTTGCACAGCATGGGCGGCCATATAGGGCCGCCCCTACGACGGCGCGCCATCACGGGCTTTCCTGAGCAGGGGGGCGCCATGGTTGTTCGGACACGCGCCCGTTGAAACGGGCGGAACCAAACGATACGGCCGTTGGCCGAATCCCGACCTCAGGGCTCAGGCACGACTGCCAAAATGGCAGTCCCTGAGGCCGCCGAGGGGGGCTGAACCACCTGAAATCAGGGACAGCGCCAGGCCGCCCGGGCCGCCGGCCCGGCCCGCCGAAACCGCTTGGCGCTGTCCCTGATTGTTTTGGGGGCGCCAGAAGTGACGTCGGAGAATCCTCACTATCCCGATAGGGTATACTAAAGTATATAATCGGAGGTGGTCAAAAGCGCTAGGCGGGATGCAAAAGGTATCAAGTTCCGATCAAAACCGTGTGTGAAGTATCAAAAACCAGTAAAAAAGCGCCTTGCCCATCTTGCCAAAAGACGAAAAAACGGCCTTGGCGCTAGCGCTAAGGGGGTTTTTGCCTCCACGCGGCGCGAAAGGTGCCCGTTTTCGCCCGCCGGTATATACTAAAGTGAACGCGATACATTTCGGTACTATAGGCTATAAACCCCGCGGCACACTTAGCCGGCGACATTAACTTGGCGTGGCGGGTCAGGAGATCCGCCGCGCAAAGTTGTGTGGGCTTAAGTGGCGTTGCGGTGCTACCGGCCGGAGGCCTTGCGGCGGAGGGTCTCGATGAAGGCCAGCCGCTCGGGCGTCAGGTCGCGGCGCACTTCCGCCGTCGTCCGGTAGACCTCCAGGATGAACGTGCCGCTGTATGAGACCTGCGCGAGGGCGCGGGCGACGTCGTCGAATGGGATCACGCCCATGCCGGGGATGAGGTGGTCGTCCTTCGCGCCGAGGTTGTCGTGGATGTGAACGCCCCATAGCCACGGCCCCATGGCGTGGATGGCGCCGATCGGGTCGCCGGCCAGTGTGGCGTGCCCGGAATCGTAGGCGAGGCCGACGTGCGGACTCGCCACGGCGTCAACCACCTGCCGCAGGTCGGACGCCTGGCGGCCGAACATCGGCGGCGGCATGTTCTCGATGAGGAACCGCACATCATGCTCGCGGCCGATCTCGTGCAGGAGGCCGGCGCTGTCGGTCAGGGTCCCGATGCGGAAGGCGTCGTTCTGCGTGTCGCCCGACGGCACGGGGTGAACGATGATGTCGCGGCAGCCGAGGGTGCGGGCGTACCGGGCCTCGCCGCGCATGATTTCGATGCTGGCACTACGCAGGGCCTCGTCGGCGGAGGAGAGGTCGCAGGGGGGGCCGTCGAAACCTTCCAGCGAGAAATACCCGTGAAGGCTGTCGGGCAGGAGGCCGGCGCCTTCGAGCGTGCGGCGGACCTCGTCGGCGGCGATGCCCTGCTTATAGTTGCGGTAGACCTGGACGCGTCGGATGCCGACTTCCTGAATCAGCGCGATCTCTTCCCGCACGTTCCAGGTCTTGAAATCAAACGCGATGACGGTCCCGAGGGGCAGGTCGTGCATGGTCAGGTCGAGCCCAGGCGTTTTCGGATGTAGTCGGCGCGGGCCACGTCGCGCTCGGACTCAGCAAGTTCCGCCCCCCGGATTTTCTGGATGTGGCCCGGGCGGGTCTGCAGGAACAACTCGTTAATGACGCCGATGGCGATGCCCTTCAGGCGTTCCAGGTGAACGCCCAGCCGCACGGCCGACAGCAGCGTCAGCGTCTCGTCGCTGGAGATAGTGCGTGCGTGCGTCAGGATGCCCCATGCCCGGTAGATGCGGTCGTCCAGGATGGCCGGGCTCTCGTTCACCAGCACCTGACGGGCTTGCTGCTCGTACGCGACGATCTGCGGAATGACGGCCCCGAGGGTCTTCAGGATGTCGGTCTCGCTGCGTCCCAGGGATGCCTGGTTGGAGATCTGGTAGATGTCGCCGGTGGCCTGGGTGCCCTCGCCGTAAAGGCCCCGCACCGCCAGGCGCATCCGGGCCACGGCCCGGAAGACCTTCTCGATCTGCTTCGTCAGCACCAAACTCGGCAGGTGCAGCATGACGCTGGCCCGCATGCCCGTGCCGACGTTGGTGGGGCAAGCCGTCAGGTACCCCAGTTTCGGGGAGAAGGCGTAGGTGATCTGCTCTTCGAGGTGGTTGTCGACGGCGTCGGCCTCCAGCCAGGCTTCCTGGAGTTGGAGGCCGGGGAAGATGACCTGAAGCCGCAGATGGTCTTCTTCGTTGGCCATGATGGCCAGGCGCTGATGGCTGTCGACCGCCACGCCGCGCTGACCTTCGGCGGCGGCCAGTTCGCGGCTGATGATGTGGCGTTCGACGAGGCATCGGCGGTCGATTTCGGAGACGTCACCCAACTCGAACCACGTGATGTTTTTTGGGCCGAGGGCCTTCAGAACGGCCTTCTTCAGGAATGACTCCAGGTCCTGGCGCTCCTCGGGCCTGAGGCGCGTGGCGAACGGCCTGCCGGCGACGTTGCGCGCCAGGCGCACCCGCGTCGATAGGACGATGTCGCTCTGCGGGCCGCCGGGCTCAAGCCACGGGCTCGGCGACAGGATCAACTCATCCAGTTTCACCCAGGGATTCCTTGTGTTTGATGAGGTCCCTCAGGCGAGCGGCCTCTTCGTACTTCTCGCCCTCGACGGCCTCCTGAAGTTGACGCCGCAACTGCATGAGTTGACGCTGCTGCGTCAGGTCGGCCCCCGCCCGGCGGGGCAACTTGCCCAGGTGCTCCGTGGCCCCGTGGACCTTCTCGAGGACTTCCGCCAGCGGCTCGGCGAACACGTCGTAATCGTGCGGACACCCGAGTCGGCCCTGGCTTCGGAACTCGGCGTACGTTATGCCGCAGTCCGGGCACGTCAGGGTCGCCTCCTTGCCCGCCACCTGGTGGGCCTCAAGCATCCCCGAGAGGATGTCCTGGAGGTTGATCTGTGCCTTGACGGCCACGCCTTCTTCCCTGGCGCAGTCCTCGCACAGATGCCGCTCGCGCTTCTCGTTATGGAGTATCTCGGTCAGGTGGACCGTTGCCGGCTGTTTCTTGCACCGCTGGCAGATCACAGGCACTCCCTTACCGTGCGGGTGAGTTCAAGAGACATAATACTTCATGGGGCGGGGGAAGTCAACCAAGACGACCATTGCGGATTGCGGATTGCGAATTGCGGATTGAACGGCGAAGCGCTTCCGCGCCGTTTCCGTTCTGCAATCCGCAATTGTCACAGTTTTCCCGCCCGCTGCGCCACGATGTACTTCATGCAGTACTCGTCCTCGCCCGTCAGGCATGCCGCCGCAAGGGCGGTGGTCATCATGTCGGCCTCCAGCGGGTCGAGGATGGCCGCCGAGAGGCCGGCCGCCGCCGCTATCGCCAGGAACGTGCGGTTCAGGTGCCGCCGCGCGGGAAGGCCGAACGAAATGTTCGAGAGGCCGACGACCGTGCCCGCGCCGCCGCCCTTTTCGCGGATTTCGCGGATCATCGCCAGGACCTGCGCCGTCTGCTCCGGGTTGGTCGACACGGGCCTCAGCAGCGGGTCCACGAAAATGCGGTCGCGCGAGATGCCTGCCTTGTCGGTCGCGGCAAAGATCTTGTCAAGGGCCCGCCAACGGTCGTCCGTCGACATGGGCATGCCGGAATCGTCCATCGCCATGGCGACCAGTTTCGTATCGAACTCGACGGCCAGGGGCAACATGGCGTCGAGGCGCGCCTGCTCGCCGCTGATGGAGTTCAGGAATGCCGTGCCCTTGGGCACGCGCTCCAGACCCGCCCGCACGACCGACGGGTTGGCCGAGTCGATCGCCAGCGGCTTATCGGTGGCGGCCCGCACGGCCTCGACGGCCCAGATCATGCAGTCGTGCTCGGCATCGGGCGACAGGGCTGCGTTGACGTCGATGTAGTCCGCCCCCGCCTCGGCCTGGCGCCGGGCCTCTTCCTGAATGAGCGCCGCGTCTCGGGCGGCAAACGCCGCGCCCACGCGCTTGCGTGTGGCGTTGATGCGTTCGGCGATGATTAGCATAACTATTCCTTATTATCGCACATTACTGTATCGGGTGCCACGGTTGCGCCGTTCAGCAACCGTGCCGCCGTTCGACGCAGAGCACGGCTGCAAACAGCGCAGCCGTGGCACCAGCGTCTTGGATAATGTGCAATCTGAATCAACCCGCGCTACCGCTGTTTCTCCCACTTCTGAAGGTACGCCACCTGGCCCAGGGTCCGGCCTTCGCGGATTTCGGCCCGCATCCGGTTCTCGGCTTCCAGCACGTCCTGGGCGCGGTTGGCGAGTTCGACGACCTTCTCCTTCGCCAGGACCATGAGGCCGTCGGCGTCGCCGACGATCCAGTCGCCCGGCATGACCTCCACGCCCGCCAGGCGGATAGGCCCGCCGATTTCGCCGAACCCCTTCGGGTACCCCGCGTGGCTGCACACGTGCCGCGCGTGCGCCGGGAAGGCGAGGCGGCGGATTTCGTCGGCGTCGCGGATGGCCCCGTCGATGACAACGCCCGCCACCTTTTTCTGCGTCGCGCTCTCGGTGGCAAGTTCTCCCCAGACGGCCGGTGGAGATCCGCCCGCGTCGATGGCGATCACCTGGCCGGCCTCGGCGTGGTCGATCGCCTCGACGGGCTTGGCGAAGTCGCCCGGAGCGGTGCGGACAGTCAGGACCGGCCCGACCAGTTTCGCCCCCGGCGTGATCTGCGCGAGGTCCATGATGCACGGCCGATGGTGCGCGGCGTCGCTCAAGTTGGCCGTCGAAACGCGCAGGAGCACCTCGCGAACGTTCTCGAGACTGGCGCGGCGGAAAAGTTCCGTCTTGACGGCCTGGCCCGTGTCGAGGGCCTTGCGGATGTCGGCCGTGGCTCTTCCCGGGCACTCGGCCTTGGTGATCGCGCCGCCGATGACGACGATCGATGCCCCCGTCGCCGCCGCCCGCGGGGCCGTCTCGGAGTTCAGGCCGCCGGCCGCCGCCAGCGGAATCTGCGTCGCCTTTGCCAGGCGCGCGAGGAGTTCAAACGGGTCCCCGCCCCGCATCTGCACGTCGATGGGGCAGTGGACCGAGACGAACGCCAGGCCCCAGTCGGCCATCTGCTCGACGAGCCGCTCGGGCTCCGTCGCGCCGAGAAGGTCCACGCCGATGCCGAGGCCGTAGTTGCGGCCGACCTCGATACATTCGCGGATGGTCGACTCGCTTGCCGTCGCCAGGACGATGGCGTAATCGGCCCCCGCCTTGGCGGCCGCCTCCATCTCGATGCGGCCGGCATCGGCGGTCTTCATGTCCGCCACGATCTTCTTGTCGGGGAACTTCTCGCGCAGGACGCGCACCGCGCTGAGGCCCTCGCTCTTGATGAGCGGCGTGCCGGCCTCGACCCAGTCGGCGCCCTGCGGCACGGCCTCGGCCGCGATGCGCAGGGCACGCTCGAGGTCCAGGAGGTCAAGGGCGAGTTGTAGTGTTACTGACAATTTCATATCTCCAGGCGGCAGAGTTCAAAGTTCAAAGTTCAAAGTTCAAAGTTCAAAGAAACGGCACAGGGCACGGCCGTAGCGGCGTCGTTTTCAACTTTGAACCTTGAACTTTGAACTTTGAACTTTCGTTTGCTTATACGTTGCGGCGCACCGGGCCGATTCCCAGCACGTGACGGAGGCCACGCGGACGCCCTTGGGCACGCGCTTGGCCACGGCCTCGGCGATGATGCGGGCCAGGTTCTCGCTCGAGGGGTTCAGGCGGTCGAACGGCGGCGCCTCGTTCAGGTACGCGTGGTCCAGCGGATCGATGACCTCGGCGAGGATGCGCTTCGCCTCGACGAAGTCCATGAGCATCCCCTCGCGGCCCAGCCGCGTGCCCTCCAGCCGCAGGTCCACCCGCCAGTTGTGCCCATGCAGCCGCTCGCACTTGCCCTTGTAATGGCGCAGGTTGTGCGCGGCGCTGAATTCGGCCGTGATAAAGAGTTCGTAAGGCATGGCCTGATTTTAGGGGGTCCGGCGGAGCCACACAAGGCTTTTGTCGGGCACAAATCAACCGGGTGTTTTCTTGCCGGGTGTTTTCTTGCCTTGACAGCCTCCGGCCGGGCTTATAGGGTGGGAACCGGGTACGCCTGAGGCTGGAGCAAGACGTTGACGGGGTCCGCCGCTGCCATTCCGTGCCGTCCGCTGGGGGGAACCAGCCGCGAGGTCTCCTGGCCGTGGGACATTTCCGGCCTGTTCCGGCGCCTTTCAGAGGGGCGTGGTTGCGTCTGGCTGGATAGCGCCGGCGGCGCGGCCGGCCTGGCTCGATGGAGCGTTCTGGCGGCCGAGCCGTCGGCCGTTCTGGCGACCCGCGGCGGGTTGACCCGCCTGTCGGCCGCCGACGGGCAGGTGATCTTTGAGTCCGACCGCAGCCCGTTCGAGGTCCTCCGCGAGGTGCTCGACGCCAGCCGCGCGGGGGGGGAGGGCCGGGCGCACCTTCCGTTCGGGTCGGGGCTTTACGGGTATCTCTCGTACGATCTTGCCCCTTACATCGAGCCCAAGGCGGGCCTCTCGCCGCGGGCCGACATCGCGCTGCCCGACCTCTGGTTCGGCATCTATGAGGCGGTGTTGGTCCTGGACCACCAGTTGCAGCAGGCGTTCATCGTCGGCGCCGCTAGCGCGGCCGGCGATGCGATCGAGAAAGCGCTGGCGCAGTGCGACATGAGGCGCGGCGGCGAGTGCGAAAAAGGGGACAACCCCCTTTTCCGCGACGGGCTCGTTGTCCGCGATGTTGCCTGCAACATGAGCCCCGAGACGTTCCGCGAGGCCGTCGCAAAGGCCCGTCAATACATCGCCGCAGGGGATATTTACCAGGTCAACCTGAGCCGCCGGTACACGGTTTCTCTCGCCCCAAAGAGTCTGCGGTGGGGCGACCTCTACGCGCGTCTCCGCATCGCCAACCCGGCCCCCTATGCAGCGTACATGGACGTTGGCGGCGGCGCGGCGGTCCTTTCGAGCAGCCCGGAACTGTTCCTCGACCTTCGCGGCGGCCGCGTCGTCACGCGCCCCATCAAGGGGACACGGCCCCTGCGGCCGGGGGACGAGGCGGCCAACTGTCGCGCCAGCGAGGCGCTTCTGGGGTCCGAGAAGGATCGCGCGGAACTCGTGATGATCGTTGATCTGGAGCGGAACGACCTCGGCCGCGTCTCGCAGTACGGCTCCGTCCGCGTGACCGAGCCGCGCACCATCGAAGCCTACGCCGCCGTGTACCACACCGTGGCGACAGTCGAGGGGCGCCTGCACGCGGGGAAGGACGTGGTGGACCTCCTGAAGGCGACGTTCCCGGGCGGCTCGATCACGGGCGCCCCGAAGGTTCGCGCGATGCAGATCATCGCGGAACTCGAGCCCACGCGGCGGAGCGTTTACACGGGGGCCATCGGGTACCTCGCGCCGCCGTCGGACGACGAGCCGGCGGGGCGGTGCGCCCTGAACGTCGTCATCCGGACGCTGCTGGCCGCCGGCGACGCGGTCCACATCCAGGTTGGCGGCGGGATCGTGGCGGACTCCGACCCGGAGGCGGAACTCCAGGAGACCTCCGACAAGGCCCGTGCGATGCTTGTGGCCCTTGGCCTTTCTCCTTGACTCAAGTGTCCTCCGGGGCTATTCTCTCTGGCCGCGGTCAGCGTTTATTTTTTCACAGCCACCGCCGGAGGAGATCGTAAAATATCGAAAAAGGGCCTTTGCGCCCTTGTTAATGACGGTTTTGCCCGCAGGAAAAACCGCACTTGACAGAAGGGGCTGTCCTCCCTATCCTTAGACGGGTTTTGGACGGGTTTCATGCGCGCCCCGGCGTTGAAGCGAGTTCGCTTCCAGGCCACTGACAGCGGCAGCAAGGGGAAGCAAGAGGGCGCGGTCACCATCTATATATTTGTTCCTTGTCGTCTCGCGGGCCTGCCGCTCGGCTGCGGGTGCGGCAAGGTGAGCGAACCCATGAAGATTGCGATCAGTGGTAAGGGCGGCGTCGGCAAGACGACTGTCACCGCTCTTTGGGGCCGCGCGTTCGCCAAAGACGGTCACCCGGTTTTCCTGATTGATGCTGATCCTGACGCAAACCTCGCCGCGGCCGTCGGCGTCCCGAAGGACAAACTCCCCCAGCCGCTGGTTGCGCTGAAGGACCTCATCCGAGAGCGGACCGGGGCCGACCCCGACAAACTGGGCCAGTACTTCCGCATCAACCCGACCGTCTCGGACCTGCCGGACGCTTACTCTGTGGCCGTAGGCGGGATGCGGCTGCTTGTCTTGGGCGGCATTCGGGGCGGCGGCCAGGGCTGCGCCTGCCCGCAGGGGACGTTCCTGAAGGCGATGATGCGGCACCTGATGCTCGAACGGCAGGAAGTGCTGCTCGTGGACATGGAGGCGGGCCTGGAGTTTCTGGGCCGCGCGTCCGTCATGGGCACCGACGCGCTGGTCATCGTGGTGGAACCCGGCCGGCGGAGCCTCGATACCGCCGAGGCAATCGCCCAGATGGGCCGCGACATCGGAATCAAGCGGTTCGGCGCCATCCTCAATAAGGTGACCGATCCGGGGCAGATCGAGACGATCCGGGCCGGCCTGCCGAAAGGCGTTGAGTTGCTGGGCGCCATGCCCTACAGTCCGGCCCTTCAGCAGGCGGACCTGGAAGGGCGGGCGGTGTTCGGCGTGGACGACCGCGTCGAGGCGGCCCTGGCCGATGCGAGGCGAAAACTGGAATCGCTCATTGCCGCCGATGCGGCGGCGAAGGCTTGACGGGACCCGTTGCTGAAAAGGACCCCCGCGAGGGGATGAAACATGGGTAAGACAACGGCATCACACGCAGGAAAGTCCAAGGCCGAGGGTAAGGCCATCATCTGCCGCATCGACCGATGTCTCGGTTGCCGCTCGTGCGAACTGGCGTGCGCGGTGGTCCACTCCGCATCGCAGGATATCTTCAAGGCGGTCCAGGAAGAGCCGAAGCCTCGTCGCCGGGTGAACGTCGAGTCGGCCGGTGCGCACGGCTTGCCGCTCCAGTTCCGGCACTGCGAGAACGCCCCGTGCATCATGGCGTGCCCGACGGAGGCGATGCACCGGGACTCCGAACGCGGGCCGGTTCTGATTGACGAAGCGCGTTGCATCGGGTGCAAACTGTGCATGGTGGTCTGCCCGTTTGGGTCGATTTCGGCGTCGGCCGACGGCAAGGCGGTCCTGAAGTGCGACCTGTGCCAGAAGCGCCTGGAAGCGGGCGAGGAGCCGGCGTGCGTGTCGGCCTGCCTGACGCACGCCCTCCAGTTCGTGGATGTTGAGGAATACAGCAAGAAGAAGCGCAAGGCGGCCGCCGAGCGGATACAGGCCGAGGGCGAAGCCGAGAAGTGAGTTGAGGTTGGCCGAAGGGCAGCCCGTGGAGGGCTCCGTATGGTAACGGTAACGGTGTGCGTCGGGAGTTCGTGCCACCTGAAGGGCGCCCGTCAGGTCATTATGCGTTTCAACGAGTTGCTGACGGAGTACGGCCTGCAAGAGAAAGTGATGTTGAAGGGGTCGTTCTGCATGGAGCGTTGCGGCGAGGGCGTGAACTGGCAGATCGACGACGC
>JAPLMO010000397.1 GCA_026386995.1 Planctomycetota bacterium
GTACGGGCCGGAGAGCATCCACGCCAGGATATAGCCGTCGGGCGTCTGCCCGCTCCGGGCGAGGTTCTTGATGGCCGCGTCGGCCAACTGGCGGATTTCCTCGGTCGGGGCGTTGGCCTTCACCTGCTGGAGGGCGGCCTCGGCCTGCTGGCGGAATCCGGCGCCCGATTGCCGGGCCAGCCGCATGGTCGCCTGCGCGGCATCGGCCCCGATCGCCGGGTCCTTGACGTACTTGACCAGCACGTCGAGGGCGTCAGGGGAGGGCAGGTCCGCCAGGCCCGCCAGCGCCTGCTTCTTCTCGTCCGGCCGCTGGGCGGCTTCCAGCACGCTGCGGTACACCGACAGGCGCTTCGCCAGGGGCTGGTCCTTCTGGTCCGCCAGTCGCAGGCACCCGCGCATGGCCAGCACGGCGTCGTTGGCGTTTTTCGCGGTCTTGGCGTAATCGAGAAGGCTTTGTGCGGCCGCGATGTCGGGCCACTCCGAGATCGCGCGGATCGCCGTCTGGCCGATCTCGGTGCCGGCCTCGTCGCGCATCACCCGCTGGGCGGTCGCCAGGGCTTCGGGGGTCTTGACGCGCGGCAGGAGGCGCACCATCGCCATGCGCGAGGCCGGCGAAATGGCCGACACCATTCCCGGCAACACGGCCCGTGCGCACGCCTCGCGGTCGCTGGTGCGACTACAGATTGTCGCCACCGCATTTTCGATCGAAGACCTGACCGCGTCGTCGCCGGTGCTCACGAGGATCTTGACGAGGCCCGGCAGTTCGGCCGGCCCGGCGATGACTGCAAGGGCCTTGACGGCCTCGCCCGCGACGGTTGCGTCGGCGCCGCCGCTCATCTTCAGGAGGGCCGGCATCGCCGTCTCGATGCGCCGGCCGGCGACCAGCGCGAGCGCCATGTTGCGCGTAGGCGCGTCGGAAGACGCCAGCAGCCGTACGATTGCCTCGCTTACGCCGGCGCCGCCCATCTGATCGAGGGCCTTGCGGGCGGCCGCGGCCTCCGGGCCGGCGTCTTTCGTGGCCGCCTTGGCGAGCATGGCTACGTCCTCCGCCTGGCCGTGGGCGCCGAGGCACGCGATGGCGGCGGCGCGGAGGGCCTCGTCTTTGCTCTCATCGATCAGTTTCAGAAGCCCGAGCCGGGCGCGAACGTCGCGCTGGTCGGGCAGAACGGCCAGGAGCGCCTTTTGCGCCGCGGTGTTCAGCGACGGCAGTTGCTCCGCCACGGCGGCCTTCAGGGACGGGTCGCCTGAGCCGACAAACGCGCTGATGGCGGCGGCGCGCATGGCGTCGTCGTCGCCCCGGAGCGCATCGGTGATCGTTTTCAGTGCCTCCAGCCGCGACTGGATGGACACCAGGCCCCGCAGGGCCGCGGGTCGCGTCGCCGTCGCCGACTTGGCCCCGAGGAGCGACCGGTAGATCGCGGCGGCCTCGGCGCCCTTGCCGGCCTGCGCGAGGCCGGCGGCGCAGGTGAGCCGCGCCTGGGCGATAGGCCGCTGAAGCGCCTCGGGCGCCTTGGCGGCGACCTCGTCCAGCGCCTTGGCCGCGTCGGACGTGCCGATCGCGCCGAGGGCGGCAACGGCGCTTCGCGCCACGTCCGCATCGGCGTCGCCGGTGAGCGCCGCCAGCGCGGGGACGGCCGGGGCGTCGCGACGCGCGCCAACCGACCCGATGACGCCCGCCAGGAGTTTCCCCTTCACCCCTGGCACGGCAGGCGTGCCGTGGCCTGCCGGCTGGCCGAGGGCCTGGCGCAGGGCGGCCCCGGCGGCCGGGTCGCGCATGGGTTCCAGGGCGATGCGGGCCGGATCGGAAAGTTTCTCATCGCCCAGCAGGGCCGCCAGCGCCGGGACCGACTCCGACGAGCCGACGATGGCCAGGTACCGGCAGAAGTAACGCTTGGCATCGACCGCCGTGCCGGGCGACTTAAGCAGCGCCAGCAGTTTGGCCTCGATGGCCTTGTACTGGGCGGGCGTGGAGGCACGGATTTCGGCCTCGATGGCCGCCAGCGGCGCGCGGCTCTGGCCGAACGCGTACTTGGCGGCGGCGGCATAAACCTCCGGGCCGGCGGTCGCGGCGACCCGCTCGGCGGCCTGGGCCGGCGCCATTGCCAGGCCCAGCGTGGCAATCAACAGGGCGTATGTGGCGAGTTTCATTGCGAGGGCTCCGTTTGTCTCGAGTCCGCCGCTTGCCTTGTGCGGACCGGTGCATGACGCTGGCACTACACATCGCACGTTCGATATAGCACATTGCGCGGCGGGTCTCCGTACCCGCCGCGGAAATACTGTATGCTCACAAAGGCCGACGGCAGTCATCGCGGCGGGTACGGAGACCCGCCGCGCCATGTTGTGGCGTTACAGGATATTCCAGGGCTCGCGTTTCGCGAGGCCGAGCATGGCGGCGGCCGCAGGGTCGCCGAGGATTTCTTCGGTTTCGGGGTTCCACTTGATCTTGTGTCCCACGAGCATGGCGATCTGCCCGAGGTGTCCGATGCTGGCCGAGCGGTGGGCCACCTCCGCCGGTGTGATGGTCAGGCGGCGGCTCTTGACGCAATCGAGGAAGTTGCGGTGATGGCCCGGCGAGCGGTAAAGGTTGATCTCGTTGGGGCGGATCACGTCCTTCAGCAGGCTTTTCGGCTCGGCGTCGAAGCCGCCGCGGTCCACCCAGACCCAGCCGCGGTCGCCGATCCACCGCGCCCCCATGCCCCTGGGCTGCTGGCGGTCGCTGGCCACGATCATCGTTGCCCCGTTGGCAAACTTGCAGACGAACTTATATGTGGTGGGGGCGTTCCAGAGGCCCTCCTTCGGGAACTCGGCGTTGACCGGGTCGATTTCGAGCGGGCCGGTGTACTCGGTATCCAGGCCCCACTGGGCGATGTCGCCGTGGTGGCCGATCCAGTCCATCATCTGGCCGCCGCCGAAATCCAGTTGCCACCGCCAGTTCCAGTGCGTGCGGTCCTTTGAGTACGGGCCCCACGGCGAGGGGCCGACCCAGAAGTCGTAGTCCAGTTGGGGCGGCGGGTCGGTGAACTGCTCGCTTCCGCCGGGACCGCCGGTCGGCAGGCCGACCTCGACGGTGTGTACCTTGCCGATGCGGCCGTTGCGCACCAGTTCGCAGGCGAGACGGAAACTGCCCTCCGACCGCTGCCAACTGCCCGTCTGCCAGACGCGGCCGTACTGCTTCAGGGCGTTGACCATCGCCCGCCCTTCGCGGAGGTCGTGCGAGAACGGCTTCTCGCCGTAAACATCCTTGCCGCTGCGTGCGGCCAGGATGACGGGAATGGCGTGCCAGTGGTCGGGCGTGCCCAGCGAGATAGTGTCGATGTCGTCGCGGGCCAGCAGGTCGCGGAAGTCCTTGTAGGCGGCGCAGTCCTGGTTATGGTAACGGTCGTTAATGTGTTTCTTGGCGCCGTCCATGTTTCCCTTGTCGACGTCGCAGACGGCCAGGACCCGGCAGTCCTGCTCGCCGAGGAACGCGCCGAGGTTGCCGCTGCCCTGGCCGCCCACGCCGATGCATCCCATCGTGATGCGGTTGCTGGGCGCCACCGCGCCGTCGGCCCCGCGGGCCGATGATGGGATGATGGCCGGCAGGGCGATAGCCGCGCTTGCCGCAGCCACGCCTTTCAGGAACGCTCGACGACCGAGGACGGGTTTCTTCAGGTCCATAGCGGCGGCCTCCTTACGCAGTTGAAATCATACGCCAACGAATGTTTGCATGGCCCGGCGCCTGCACCGGCTACGTTACCCTACCCAAGCCCACGGAGTTTTGCAAGATTTGTCCGCACCCATGTCGGCGCCGGACGTTGATGTCAACGCAAAGTAGAAACGTCCGGTTTTCCGCAAAGTAGAACTGTCCTCTTTTCGAAGCCTTGGCGCCAGGGGTGATCAGCGGCGGGGCGGCGGGGGGCCGCGGCCGAAGAGTCCCTGGGTAACTCGTAGGACGCGGA